>NZ_JBIVJP010000024.1:0-190475 GCF_044750285.1 Streptomyces sp. NPDC088812
GGAGACGGGGCAGCCCGCCGGGAGACGGGGGCAGCCCGCCGGGAGACGGGTCAGCCCGGCGGGAGACGGGTCAGCCCGGCGGGAGACGGGTCAGCCCGGCGGGAGACGGGTCAGCCCGGCGGGAGACGGGTCAGCCCGGCGGGAGACGGGTCAGCCGGGGGTGCCGGCCGCTCCCGGTGTCACCAGCCCCGACTCGTAGGCGATGATGACCAGTTGGGCCCGGTCCCGGGCGCCCAGCTTGCCCATGATGCGGCTGACGTGGGTCTTGGCGGTGAGCGGGCTGAGCCCGAGGGTCTCGGCGATCTCGGTGTTGGTGAGGCCGCGCGCGACCAGGGCGAGGACCTCGCGCTCCCGTGCCGACAGGCGCTCCGGTCCGCCGTGGGCGGCCGGTACGGCGGGGCTGCGCAGGAAGCGGGCGATCAGCCGGGCCGTCGGCCCCGGTGACAGCAGCGCCTCGCCGGCCGCGACGGTACGGATCGCGTCGAGGAGGTCGGCGGGCCGGGTGTCCTTCACCAGGAACCCGGAGGCGCCCGCGTGCAGCGCCTCGACGAGGTCCTCGTCGGTGTCGTAGGTGGTCAGCACCAGCACCTTCACCCCGGCGAGGTCCTCGTCGGCGGCGATCAGCCGGGTCGCCCCGATGCCGTCGAGGTCGGGCATGCGCAGGTCCATCACGACCAGGTCGGCGCGCTCGCGGCGGGCCAGCTCGACGGCCTCCCGCCCGGTGCCGGCCTGTCCGACGACCTCCATGTCCGGCGCCGACTCCACCAGCATCGCGAACGCGGCCCGCACCAGCGTCTGGTCGTCGGCGAGCAGTACCCGGATCGCACTCATCGGTTCTCCCCCATGGGCAGTACGGCACTCACCTCGAAGCCCTCCCCCGGTCGTGGTCCCGCCTTAAGGGTGCCGCCCACGCTGCGGGCCCGCTCCCGCATCCCGACCAGCCCGAAGCCGGGCGCCCCGGATCCGGCGCCGGCGCCGTCGTCGGTGACGGTCACCCGCAGGGCGCCCCCGTCGCCGTGGACGCTCACCCGTACGTCCAGACCGTCCCGGCCGCCGTGGCGGACGGCGTTGGTGAGGGCCTCCTGCACGATCCGGTAGGCGGCCGCGCCGATCGCGGGCGGTACCTCGCCGTGCCGTACCGTCAGCGCGACGCTCGCGCCGGCCGCCCGGGCGGTGTCGGCGAGGCCGGGCAGGCCGTGCAGTCCGGGGAGCGGGCCCCGGGTCTCGGGCGCGCCGGGGTCGCGCAGCACCTCCAGCGTCGTGCGGAGTTCGCCGCGGGCGCTGCGGCAGGTGCCGGCGATGTCGTCGAGGGCCTTGGCGACGGCCGCGCGGTCGAGCCGGCCGGGGTCGGCGGCGAGGACGTGGGCGGCGACGGAGGTCTGGACCCCGATGAGGGTGATGCTGTGCGCGAGCAGGTCGTGCAGGTCACGGGCGATGCGCAGGCGCTCCTCGGCGACACGGCGGCGGGCCTCCTCCTCGCGGGTGCGCTCGGCGCGTTCGGCGCGGTCCAGGGCCGCGGCGGCGTTCTCGCGGTGGACCCGGGTGTAGCCGCCGAACAGCAGCACCGAGACGATCCATCCGGAGATGCGCAGGATCTCGGCGAACTGGTGCGGACTGACGAGGGCGTTGACGACGAGCGTGATCCCGACGACGGAGGTGCCGGTGAGCAGGGTGCGGCGGGCGCCGCCGGTCACGGCGACGGTGTACAGGGCGATCATGCCGACCGGCACGGCCGCGCTGTGCGTGTAGTCGAGCGCGTGGTACGGGGCGACGCACGCCACCACCGCGAGCAGCACGGCCATCGGACGCCGGCGCCGCCACACGAGGGGGACCTGCGCGGACAGCAGCAGCGCCCAGCCGGCCGCGTCCGGGGGCCGCCCGTCCTCGACGAACAGCCCCAGCACGGCGGCCACGGCGGCGGATCCGGCGGCGAGCCACACATCGGCGCGCCCTTCCGTCACCCAGCGTCTCACCGCTCCCCCTCTCCCCGGGGCCATCCTGCCCGAGCGGGCGCCCCTCCGGCGGAGAAGGGCGCCCTCCGGATCAGCCGGCGACCGCTTCACGCTCACGCGTCCGGTCCGGTTCCGGTGCCCGCGAGAGCCGCCCCGGCCACCACACCCTGCGCCCCAGCGCCACGCTCGCGCTGGTCACCAGGTAGGTGCGGACGACGAAGGTGTCCAGCAGCACCCCGACGGCGATGACGAAGCCCAGTTCGACGAGTTGGACGAGCCCCATGTTCGTCAGCACGGCGAAGGTCGCGGCGAGGACCAGTCCGGCGGAGGCGATGACCCCGCCGGTGGTGCGCAGCGCGGTGAGCGCGGCGGCGGACGGTTCGGCGCCCCGCAGCGACTCCTCCCGCATGCGGTGCATGAGGAAGATGCCGTAGTCCACGCCGAGGGCGACGAGGAACACGAAGGAGAGCAGTCCCAGGCCCGGGTCGGTGCCCTCGAAGCCGAACACGGGGCCGAACAGCAGTCCGCCGAGGCCGAGCGCGGCACCCCACACCGCGACCACGGCGGCGGTGAGGAGGAGCGGCGCGACGAGGGAGCGCAGCAGCGCGGCCAGGATCAGCAGCACCGCCACCAGGACGAGCGGGACGACGACGAGCCGGTCGCGGGCGTTGGTGTCCTTCAGGTCGAGCTGCTGGGCGCTGGTCCCGCCGACGTAGGAGCCGTCGAGGCGGTCCCGCAGCCGTTCGATGGTCGCGGTCTCGGCGGCCGACTGGGGTGGCGCGGACGCGGTCACGGTGAGCTCGGTCCAGCCTCCCCCGGTCCGTCCCCGGCGCACGTCGTCGACCCCTTCGACGCCCCGGACCGCGGCGAGCGTGGCGTCGGCGCGGCCGGTCGGGGTGAGCACGTCGATGGGCTGGGCGGAGCCCTCCGGGTAGGCCCGCGCGAGGGTCCGCATCGCGGCGACCGACTCGGGCCGGTCGACGAAGGCGTCCTCCTGCTTGGCCGTGCCGGGCAGGTTCAGGGCGCCCAGGGCGAGCGCGCCGAGCAGGACCGCTCCCCCGGCGAGCACGGTGAGCGGGCGCCGGCCCGCGGAGGTGCCCATCGCGGCGAACAGCGACCGGCGGGCCCGGGGCGTGCTGCCGTAGGCGGGGACCAGCGGCCAGAACACCCGGCGGCCCAGCAGGACGAGGACGGCGGGCAGCAGGGTCAGCATCGCCGCCAGCGCGCACAGGACGCCGACGGTGCCGAGCGGGCCCATCCCCCGGTGGGAGTTGAGGTCGGCGGCGAGCAGGCACAGCAGTCCGGCGGCCACGGTGCCCGACGAGGCGAGCACGGCGGGCCCGCAGCCGCGCAGGGCGGCCCGCATGGCGTCGTACGGCCGCTCGGTCCGGCGCAGTTCCTCGCGGTAGCGGGAGACGAGCAGCAGGGCGTAGTCGGTGCCGGCGCCGAAGACGAGGATGGTCATGATGCCGGAGCTCTGGCCGGACACCGAGGTGCCGAAGGCCTGGTTCAGGCCGTAGGCGACGCCCATGGACAGGTAGTCGGCGACACCGGCGACGGCGAGCGGCACCAGCCACAGCACGGGGCTGCGGTAGATCAGGATCAGCAGGACGGCGACGACGCCGACGGTGGTGTAGAGCAGGGGCCCGCCGAGCGAGTCGTAGACCTTGCTCGCGTCGGTGGAGAGCGCGCCCGCGCCGCCCACCTCGACCGTCATCCCGGCCTCGGGGCGGGCGACGTCGCGGACGGCGTCGACGAAGGCGTCCCGCTTCTTCTCGTCGGTGCCGGGCTCGTTGCTGGCGAGGGGGTACATGAGGGTCGTGCCGTCCTCGGACGGGATCCCCTCGGGCGTCCCGGTCAGCGCGTGCTCCCCCGCGACCCGCGCGACCTGTTCCGCGGCGGTGCTCCGGTCGGCGGCGGTGAGTCCGCCGTCGCGGTGGTAGACGAGCACCAGCTCGGTGGTCTCGCCGCCCGGCAGCCGCTGCTGGAGCTCGGCCGCCTCGGTGGAGTCGGCGCTCGCGGGCAGGTAGTCGGTGATCCGGTCGTGCTGGACGTCGGCGAGTCGCGCGGCGAACGGGGCGGCGATCGCCAGCACGCCCACCCACAGTGCGAGCACCACCCAGGGGATGGCGCGTGTGCCCTTCGTTGTCCCGGCCCCCATGAGTCGGGCCCTCCCTTCGGCGCGGATGTCCGGTTGCGGTTTCCAGACTTCCGGTCCCGGCGGGGCGGATCGTCGCGCGTGAAGGCGAGTTCGGGGGTACTGCGGCGGGCGGCCTGCCCGGTGGACTACTCCCCGGGGAGTATCAGGACGGGGTCCGTGCCGTGGCCAGCAGACGGGCCACGTCGTCCGGGCGGAGTGTCAGCGCGGCGCCCACGGTGCCCAGGACCTCGCGCTCGGCGACGGTGTACGGACCGTCGGCGAGCGCGATCCGGGCGCCCTGGAGCAGGATCGATGCGCGGCCGGCCGGGGCGAGGTGCGGGGCGAGCGGGTCGAGGGCCTCGTGGAGCTCTATGGCCAGGCCGGGGGCGCAGGGCGGGCCGTAGGAGCGGCCGGTGTCGGCGGCGAGGGCGTCGACGAGGGCGGCGAGCTGTTCGCGCGTGCACTCCGGGAAGCCGGCCGCGCGCACCGCCACGGCCGCCGTCTCCAGGGACGTACGGGTGCAGGTGCCGCCCGCGGAGAGAACCGCGAGGGCGACGGTGTGGACGGCGTCGCGGAGCATGGCGGAGAAGCGGACGGTGGTGGGGTGGTCGAGGACGTCGGTGCCGAAGTGGCGCAGACAGGAGACGCATTCGACGATCGGGCCGCTGGCGCCGCGCGGCAGCACGGGCAGGCCCAGCAGGGTGAGGCGGCGCCGGCCGGTCAGCCGCTGGTAGTTGCGGTCGCCGCCGCAGCCGGGGCAGAAGAACTCGCCGTCCCCGACGGGCGTCCACGCGGTGCGGGTGCCCAGGATGCGGGCAAGCCCGCCGGCCCGGCCGTCTCGTCCCCGTCCTGGCAGCACGTCGCACCTCCGTCACCGCACGGCAACATCGCCGTGCGTCTGCGTGATGTTAGCCACATCACGCGGGCGGAGTCAGCACCCAGGACGAGACCTTTCCGTGACCTCCACGAAGGGGTGGCCGATATACGACGGGCCCCGGCCGCCGTCTCCGGCGGCCGGGGCCTCAAACTCCCCGTCAGGGTGATCAGCGGCTCGCGCGGTTGACGGCCGAGACGACCGCCTTCAGCGACGCCCGCGTCGTGTTCGCGTCGATGCCGATGCCCCACAGGACCTTGTCGCCGATCGCGCACTCGATGTAGGAGGCGGCCAGCGCCGAGGCGCCCTCGCTCAGCGTGTGCTCCTGGTAGTCCAGCAGGCGTACGTCGACGCCGACGGACTCCAGGGCGCTGAAGAAGGCCGAGATCGGACCGTTGCCCGAGCCGGTCAGGAGGGTGTCCTCGCCGTCGACGGTGGCCTCGACGGTGAGGGTGTCCACGCCGTCCGAGCCGGTGGTCGACTGGCCGGTCCTGACCTGGATGCGGCCCCACGGGTTCTCGGGGTTGGGCAGGTACTCGTCCTGGAAGACCGCCCAGATGTCCTTCGGCGTGACCTCGCCGCCCTCGGCGTCCGTCTTCGCCTGGATGAGCCGGGAGAACTCGATCTGCATCCGGCGGGGCAGGTCCAGCTTGTGGTCGTTCTTCAGGACGTACGCGATACCGCCCTTGCCGGACTGCGAGTTGACGCGGATGACGGCCTCGTAGGAGCGGCCGACGTCCTTGGGGTCGATCGGCAGGTACGGCACCGCCCACTCGATGTCGTCGACGGTGACACCCTTGGCCTCGGCCTCGGCCTCCATGGCGTCGAAGCCCTTCTTGATGGCGTCCTGGTGGGAGCCGGAGAAGGACGTGTAGACCAGGTCGCCCACGTACGGGTGGCGCGGGTGGACCTCCATCTGGTTGCAGTACTCCCACGTACGACGGATCTCGTCGATGTCGGAGAAGTCGATCTGCGGGTCGACGCCCTGGGAGAACAGGTTCATGCCCAGGGTGACCAGGTCGACATTGCCGGTGCGCTCGCCCTGCCCGAACAGACAGCCCTCGACACGGTCGGCGCCGGCCATCAGCGCCAGCTCGGCGGCGGCGACGGCGGTGCCGCGGTCGTTGTGGGGGTGGACGGAGAGGCAGACGTACTCGCGGCGGGAGAGGTTGCGGCCCATCCACTCGAAGCGGTCGGCGTGCGTCGACGGGGTCGAACGCTCCACGGTGGCGGGCAGGTTGAGGATGATCTCGCGGCCCGGGCCGGGCTGGTAGACGTCCATCACCGCCTCGCAGACCTCCAGCGCGAAGTCCAGCTCGGTGTCGGTGAAGATCTCGGGGCTGTACTGGTAGCCGAACTCGGTCTCGGGGCCCAGCAGCTTCTCGGCGTACTCCATGACCAGCCGCGTGCCGTCGACGGCGATCTGCTTGATGTCGTCCTTGGAGCCGCGGAAGACGACCCGGCGGAAGACCGGCGCGGTGGCGTTGTACAGGTGGACGGTGGCCCGCCTGGCGCCCTTCAGGGACTCCACGGTCCGCTCGATCAGGTCCTCGCGGGCCTGGGTCAGCACCGAGATGGTGACGTCGTCCGGGATCGCGCCCTCTTCCTCGATGATGGAGCGCACGAAGTCGAAGTCGGTCTGGCCGGAGGCCGGGAAGCCGACCTCGATCTCCTTGTAGCCCATCGCGACCAGCTGGTCGAACATCCGGCGCTTGCGCTCGGGCGACATGGGGTCGATCAGGGCCTGGTTGCCGTCGCGCAGGTCGGTGGAGAGCCAGCGGGGAGCGGCGGTGATCCGGTTGTTCGGCCAGGTGCGATCGGGGATGTCGACCTGCTCGTACTGTCCGTACTTGTGGATCGGCATCTGGCTGGGCTGCTGGCGGTTCGCCATGGTGCGGTGGCTCCTCAGGATGTCCGGAAGGACGGCCGACAACGCAACGCCAAGCTCCGCGGGGAGGGAGTCGGCCTCGACTACAGGCCCTCGCCGCGGCAGCTAAGGAGAAGCAGCCCGAAACGCATAGTGCTCCGCACTCTAGCCGAGCCGCATCAGGCACGCGGGCCTGGTCCAGTATGCGGGACCGGGGGGACGAACAGGGCAAAACGTGCGCCATACCACTCGTCGACGTCGTCCGGGGCCCCATGTCGCCGTTTTTCACCAATCATGGTTGCCACCGGTGACAGGACGGTCACACAGTGCAAGGGTGCCCGGCATGACGACCCACGGGGGCTTCGAGCCCGTCTTCTGCACCGTCGTACCGCCCCACGTCCTCGACCGGCTGGCCCACCATGACGACCCCGCGCTCTCCGGTCCCGCCCGGCGCACCCTGGTGCGCGACAGCGAGCTGCGCTCCCGCCGCCGGGTGACCACCGAGTTCCGGCTGGCCGCCGCCCCGGCCGTGAAGGCGCCGTCGGACCAGCCGCTGCGCACGGTCTACGACGCCGAGCACGGCACCGACCTGCCCGGCACCGAGGTCCGCGGCGAGGGCGAGGACCCCGGCCGGGACGCCACGGTCAACCGCGCCTACTCCGGGCTCGGCGCCACCTTCGAGCTCTTCCTCAAGGCCTACGGCCGCCACTCCATCGACGGCGACGGCCTGCCCCTGGACGCGACCGTCCACTACGACGAGGACTACAACAACGCCTTCTGGAACGGCGAGCAGATGGTGTTCGGCGACGGCGACGGCGAGATCTTCGTCGACTTCACCAACGCCGTCGACGTGATCGGCCACGAGCTGGCCCACGGCGTCACCCAGTACACGGCGAACCTGACCTACTACGGGCAGCCCGGCGCCCTCAACGAGTCGATGTCCGACGTGTTCGGCTCGCTCATCAAGCAGTACACGCTCGGCCAGACCGCCGGGGAGGCCGACTGGCTGATCGGCGCCGGACTCCTCGCCCCGAACGTCACCGGCCAGGCCCTGCGCTCCATGAAGGCCCCGGGCACCGCCTACGACGACGACGTCCTCGGCAAGGACCCGCAGCCCGCCACCATGGACGACTACGTCCGCACCGGCCGCGACAACGGCGGCGTCCACATCAACTCCGGAATCCCCAACCACGCCTTCTACCTGGCCGCCACCGCCCTCGGCGGCTTCGCCTGGGAGAAGGCGGGCCAGGTCTGGTACGACGTGCTGACCGGCGGCGAGCTGCGGGAGCGGGCCCTGTTCACCGACTTCGCCAAGCTGACCGACAAGGCCGCCCGGGAGCGCTTCGGCGACGGGAGCGGGGAGCTGCGGGCCGTGCAGAAGGCCTGGGAACAGGTCGGGGTGCGGATCCTGTGACCGGTGTTCCGGTGGGCGGCGGGGCCGTTCCGTACTAGACAGGACCCATGCGTATTCAGGTGAGGCGTACGGGCGGGTTCGCGGGCGTCGAGCGCCGGGCCGAGGTGGACACCGCGGGCCGGCCCGACGCCGCCGAGTGGCACGCCCTGGCGGAACAGGCGGTCGCCGGCGGCCGGAGCGTGCCCCCCGCCGGCGTCCCGGACGGCTTCAGCTACCAGATCACCGTGGACGGCAGAACGGTGTACACCGCCGACCCCCGGCTCACCCAGGAACAGCGGAGACTGATCTCCCGGGTACTGAAGGAGGGGGCGTGAGCGGCGGCCGGCCGGGACGGGTGGGCGACAACCGCGCTCAGAAGCCCAGCTTGCGCAACTGCTTGGGGTCCCGCTGCCAGTCCTTCGCGACCTTCACGTGCAGGTCCAGGAAGACGGGCGTGCCCAGCAGCGCCTCGATCTGCTTGCGGGACTTGATGCCCACGTCCTTCAGCCGGCGCCCCTTCGGGCCGATGATGATGCCCTTCTGACTGGGGCGCTCGATGTAGATGTTCGCGTGGATGTCGAGCAGCGGCTTGTCCGCCGGACGGTCCTCGCGCGGCAGCATCTCCTCCACGACCACCGCGATGGAGTGCGGCAGCTCGTCGCGCACGCCCTCCAGTGCCGCCTCGCGGATCAGCTCGGCCACCATCACCTGTTCGGGCTCGTCGGTGAGATCGCCCTCGGGGTACAGCGGCGGGCTCTTCGGCAGCATCGGGATCAGCAGGTCCGCCAGCAGCTCGACCTGCCGGTCACCGACCGCCGAGACGGGCACGATCTCCGCCCACTCGATGCCCAGCTCCTTGCCGAGCTGGTCGATCGCGATGAGCTGCTCGGCCAGCGCCTTGCCGTCCACCAGGTCGGTCTTGGTGACGACCGCGACCTTCGGCGTCCGCTTGATCCCGGCCAGCTCCTTGGCGATGAAGCGGTCGCCGGGGCCGAGCTTCTGGTCGGCGGGCAGACAGAAGCCGATCACGTCGACCTCGGCCCAGGTGGTGCGGACGACGTCGTTCAGCCGCTCGCCCAGCAGCGTGCGCGGCTTGTGCAGGCCCGGGGTGTCCACCAGGATCAGCTGGGCGTCGGGCCGGTGCACGATGCCCCGCACGGTGTGCCGGGTCGTCTGCGGGCGGTTGGAGGTGATCGCCACCTTCTTTCCGACCAGAGCGTTCGTGAGGGTGGACTTGCCCGCGTTGGGACGGCCCACGAAACAGGCGAAACCGGCCCGGTGGGCGGCCTCGGCCGGCTGTTCGGATGACTGGGTACGAACGCTCATGCCGCCCATTCTCCCTGATCCCCGAAGCCCCGCGGCACCACCGCCCGAGCCCGTCACCGGGCGTGAGGTGACGGAAACCCGTACGCAACGAAACATCACGGAAACACACCCGTACACATCCGGAAACGCGGTGCCGTGACTCTCGGACGAGCCCCCACACCGTTGGAGACGACCGTGACCCTCGCCGCACCGATCGACACCGGCGACACCGCCTGGCTGCTCGCCGCCACCGCCCTCGTCCTGCTGATGACACCGGGCCTCGCCCTGTTCTACGGCGGCATGGTGCGCACGAAGAGCGTCCTCAACATGCTGATGATGAGCTTCGTGTCGATCGCGCTGGTGACGGTGGTGTGGCTGGCGGCCGGCTACTCCCTCGCCTTCGGCGACGACGCGGGCGGCGGCCTCGTCGGCACCCTGGAACACGCCGGAATGACCGGGATCGGCCCGGACAGCGTCCAGGGGACCGTGCCCACCCTGCTCTTCGCCACCTTCCAGCTCACCTTCGCGATCCTCACGGCCGCCCTGGTCAGCGGCGCGATCGCGGACCGGGCGAAGTTCGGGGCCTGGCTGGTCTTCGTCCCCGTCTGGGCGCTCCTCGTATACGTTCCCGTGACCCACTGGGTGTGGGGCCCGGGCGGCTGGATCGCGAGCCGGCTCGGCGCCCTCGACTTCGCCGGCGGCCTCCCCGTGGAGATCACCTCGGGTGCCTCCGGTCTGGCGCTGTGCCTGGTCCTCGGCCCGCGCCTGGGGTTCAAGAAGGACGCGATGCGCCCGCACAACCTCCCCATGGTCATGCTGGGCGCGGGCCTGCTCTGGTTCGGCTGGTTCGGCTTCAACGCGGGCTCGGCCCTCGGCGCGAACGGCCTCGCGGCCGCCGCGTTCCTCAACACCCTCGCGGCGGGCTGCACCGGCCTGCTCGGCTGGCTCTTCGTCGAGCAGAAGCGCGACGGGCACCCCACCACCCTGGGCGCGGCCTCCGGCGCCGTCGCCGGCCTGGTGGCGATCACGCCGTCCTGCGGCTCCGTCTCCCTGCTCGGCGCCCTGGTCGTCGGCCTCGCCGCCGGCGCCGTCTGCTCGTACGCGGTGAGCTGGAAGTTCAAGCTGAACTACGACGACTCCCTGGACGTCGTCGGCGTCCACCTGGTCGGCGGGATCATCGGCACCCTCCTCATCGGCGTCTTCGCGGTGGAGTCGATGACCGGCGGCCCGGAGGGCCTGCTGTACGGCGGCGGGCTCGCCCAGCTCGGCAAGCAGCTGGTGGCCGTCGCCGTCGTCGGGGCGTACGCCTTCCTCGTGACGTACGGCATCGGCAAGCTGCTCGACAAGGCGATCGGGTTCCGCGCGGACGAGGAGCAGGAGCACACCGGCCTGGACCTTACGGTGCACGCCGAGACGGCATACGATCACGGCGTCCTGGGCCACGGTGCCCCGGTCGGCGCCCACTCCCTCCCCTCCGCCCAGAAGGCACAGACGCAGGCATGAAGCTCATCACCGCGATCGTCAAGCCGTACCGCCTCGACGAGGTCAAGACCGCCCTCCAGGAGATGGGCGTGCAGGGTCTGACCGTCACCGAGGCCAGCGGCTACGGCCGGCAGCGCGGCCACACCGAGGTGTACCGCGGCGCCGAGTACCAGGTCGACCTGGTGCCGAAGGTCCGCATCGAGGTCGTCGTCGAGGACGCGGACGCCGACGCCGTGATCGACGCGATCGTCCGCGCCGCGCAGACGGGGAAGATCGGCGACGGGAAGGTGTGGGCCCTGCCGGTCGAGACGGTCGTGCGGGTGCGCACCGGCGAGCGCGGGCCCGACGCGCTCTGAGCGGACGCGCTCAGAGCCGACGCGCTCCGGGCGGACGCGCTCCGGGCCGCGGTCGCCTCAGCCCGCGGTCGTCCTCAGCCCGCGGTCACGGTCAGCCGGACGGTGCCGTCGGGCCCGGCCACCAGCACGGGGGTGCCCGGACCGCCCAGGTCCGCGACGGCGGCCCGGTCCGCGTCGGACGCGGTGCCGGAGTCCGTCACGACCGCCGCCGCCTCCAGCGCCTTCGCCCCCGACGCCACCGCCATCGCCACCGCCGTCTGCACCGCGCTCAGCTTCAGCGACGGCAGGTCGACGGTCCCGGCGACATACGTACGGCCGGTCTCGTCCCGTACGGCGGCCCCCTCGGGCACACCGTTGCGGGCCCGTGCCGAGCGGGCCAGGGTGACGATCTTGCGGTCCTCGGGGTCGAGCTCGTGGGTGTCGGTCATGCACCGAGCATACGAAAGCGGCCCGGCCGCCGTCCGGCCACGGGGTGCTCCACGCCCCGCCGCCCGGTCAGGGGCGGTCGAGACGGAGGCGCTCGGCGCGCGGCAGACCGGCGACGACCAGGTCGTAGGAGTCCTCGATCAGCTCGCGGACGAGGCGGTCCGGGAGGCCGCCGTCCACGGTCACGGTGTTCCAGTGCCGCTTGTTCATGTGATAGCCGGGGACGATGAGACCGGGGTGCTCGGCGCGCAGCCGGACCGCGTCCTCGGGGTCGCACTTGAGGTTGACGGTCAGGGGCCGCGCGTCGAGGCTCGTCAGGGCGAAGAGCCTGCCCCGCACCTTGAAGACCGAGATCTCCGGCCGGAAGGGGAAGTCCTCCTCGGCCGCGGTGAAGGCCAGGCAGCAGGCGCGCAGCTCCCCGGGGGTCACTCCGGTTTCTCCCCGTCGCCGGCCGCCACCGGGGCCACCGGCTCCACCAGCACCGTCACGATCTTGTTGCGGCGGCCGGCCGCGGCCTCCGCCGTCAGCCGCAGCTCGCGTCCGTCGGGCAGTTCGACGACGCTCGACGCCCCGGCGATCGGCACCCGGCCCAGCGCCTTGGCGAGCAGGCCGCCGACGGTCTCCACGTCCTCGTCGTCGTACTCCTCCAGGCCGTACAGCTCGCCGAGGTCGGTGATGTCGAGGCGGGCGGTGACCCGGTGGCGGTCCTCGCCGAGCTTCTCGACGGGCGGGAGTTCACGGTCGTACTCGTCGGTGATCTCGCCGACGATCTCCTCGAGGATGTCCTCGATGGTGACGATGCCGGCGGTGCCGCCGTACTCGTCGATGACGACGGCGACGTGGTTGCGGTCCCGCTGCATCTCGCGCAGCAGATCGCCGGCGTTCTTGGTGTCGGGCACGAACGCGGCGGGCCGCATCGCCGTCGAGACCAGCTCGCTCTCCGCGTGGCGGCTGATGTGCGTCTTGCGGACGAGGTCCTTCAGGTAGACGATCCCGACGATGTCGTCCTCGCTCTCCCCGGTGACGGGTATGCGGGAGAAGCCGGAGCGCAGGGCGAGGGTGAGGGCCTGGCGGATGGTCTTGTAGCGCTCGATGACGATCAGGTCGGTGCGCGGGACCATCACCTCGCGGACGAGGGTGTCGCCCAGCTCGAACACGGAGTGGACCATGCGCCGCTCGTCGTCCTCGATCAGCGACTCCTTCTCGGCGAGGTCGACCAGCGCGCGCAGCTCCGCCTCGGAGGCGAAGGGGCCGCGCCGGAAGCCCTTGCCGGGCGTGAGCGCGTTGCCGATGAGGATGAGCAGGGACGGGATCGGGCCCATGATCCGCGCGAGCGGCAGCAGGACGTACGCGGCGGCCGTCGCCGTGTTCAGCGGGTGCTGGCGGCCGATGGTGCGCGGGGAGACGCCGACCGCGACGTAGCTGACGAGGACCATCACGCCGATCGCGGCCAGCAGGGCGCCGGCGGTGCCGTCGATCTCCCGCAGGCAGGCGTAGGTGACCAGCGCGGCCGCCGCCATCTCGCAGGCCACGCGGACCAGCAGCGCCATGTTGAGGTAGCGGGTGGGGTCGGCGGCGACCTGGGCGAGCCTGGCGCTGCCGCGGCGGCCGGAGCGGACGGCCTCCTCGGCGCGGAAGCTGGAGACGCGCGCGAGGCCCGCCTCCGCACAGGCGGCGAGCCACGCGACGACGACCAGGGCGATCGCCCCGGCCACGAGGGTCGCGCTCATGACACGGTCGGGGCCGGGGACGGGCCGGTCAGGCCCTTCTCCTCGCGCCAGCCGTCCACGATGGCCGCCTGGAGACCGAACATCTCGGCCTTCTCGTCGGGCTCCTCGTGGTCGTAGCCCAGCAGGTGCAGCACGCCGTGGACGGTGAGCAGCTGGAGCTCCTCGTCCATGGAGTGCTTGGTCGGGGCCTCGGCTCCCTGCCGGGCGGCGACCTCCGGGCACAGCACGATGTCGCCCAGCAGGCCCTGCGGGGGCTCGTCGTCGTCCTTCGACGGCGGACGCAGTTCGTCCATCGGGAAGGACATGACGTCCGTCGGCCCCGGCAGGTCCATCCACTGGATGTGCAGCTGCTCCATGGCGTCGGCGTCCACGACGATCACCGAGAGCTCGGAGAGCGGGTGGATGCGCATCCGTGTCAGCGCGTAGCGGGCGACGTCGAGGATCGCCTGCTCGTCGACCTCGGTTCCGGACTCGTTGTTGACGTCGATCGACATGGTCGTGCTCGGTCTACTTCCCCTTGTGCCCGGACTGCCTGCCCCGGCCGCCCTTGTGGGTGCCGTTCTCGGTGCCGTGCGTGCTGTCGTACATCTCGTACGCGTCGACGATACGGCCCACCAGCTTGTGCCGGACGACGTCCTGGGACGACAGGCGCGAGAAATGCACGTCCTCCAGGCCCTCCAGGATGTCCTGGACCTGACGCAGACCGGATTTGGTGCCGCCTGGCAGGTCGACCTGGGTCACGTCACCCGTGATCACGATCTTGGAGTCGAAGCCGAGGCGGGTGAGGAACATCTTCATCTGCTCGGGGCTCGTGTTCTGAGCCTCGTCCAGGATGATGAAAGCATCATTAAGGGTTCTTCCCCGCATGTAGGCGAGGGGCGCGACCTCGATGGTGCCCGCCGCCATCAGGCGCGGGATCGAGTCCGGGTCCAGCATGTCGTGCAGCGCGTCGTACAGCGGGCGCAGATAGGGGTCGATCTTCTCGTAGAGGGTGCCGGGCAGGAAGCCCAGCCGCTCCCCCGCCTCGACCGCCGGACGAGTCAGGATGATGCGGTTGACCTGCTTGGACTGGAGGGCCTGGACCGCCTTGGCCATGGCCAGGTAGGTCTTGCCCGTGCCCGCGGGGCCGATGCCGAAGACGATCGTGTGCTTGTCGATCGCGTCGACGTACCGCTTCTGGTTCAGGGTCTTGGGGCGGATGGTGCGGCCACGCGAGGACAGGATGTTCTGCGTCAGTACCTCGGCCGGGGTCTCCTGGCCGTCGCTCGTCCCGTTCTCGCTCGCCCGCAGCATGGCGATCGAGCGTTCCACTGCGTCCTCCGTCATCGGCTGCCCGGTGCGGAGCACCAGCATCATCTCGTCGAACAGGCGCTGGATCATGGCGACTTCCCGTGGGTCGCCGACCGCGCTGACCTCATTGCCCCGGACGTGGATGTCGGCCGCCGGGAAAGCCGTCTCGATCACGCGCAGGAGGGAGTCGCCGGACCCCAGCACGGTCACCATGGGGTGCTGGGCGGGAACGGTGAACTGTGCTCTCGCCTTGCCCTGCGCGGGCGTGTGAGCTGTGGGTGTCTGAGTCATAGGCCAGCCCGAAGGCCTCTACGTCCTCCCGGATGCGTCTCGCCTGCCACGAGGGCGGCCTGGCGAGTTCAAGGGTACGCCAGGGGGCTGACAACGCCGTAGGGCTTTTCGTACGGACAGCTTCTATGCCGAGTTCTCCGCCGAGTTCTCCGCCGAGTGCTGTGCCGCGTTCTGTGTCGAGCGGCGGAAGCCGATCGCGAGTGCTACGCCGAGCGGCGGAAGCCGATCGTCGGGACCGCCCGGCGCAGCGGCCAGGGTGCCGTCTCCTCGTGCGGGAGCAGGGCCTCCAGGAACGCGTACCGGCGCAGCGCTCCGGGGTCCTGGCCCTCGACCGACTGCACCCTGCGCCACCAGGCGGCGATCTCGGACCAGCCGGGGGCCGAAAGGGAGCCGCCGAACTCCTGGACGGAGAGGGCGGCGGTGAGTCCGGCGAAGGCGAGGCGGTCGGCGAGCGGCCATCCCGCGAGGGTGCCGGTGACGAAGCCGGCCACGAAGACGTCGCCCGCGCCGGTGGGGTCCAGGGCCTCCACGGCGATCGCCGGGACCTCGGCGGTCTCGCCCGTCCGTCGGTCCACCGCGTAGGCGCCGTCCGCGCCGAGCGTGACGACCGCGAGCGGTACGTGCTCGGTGAGCGCGTGGGCCGCGGCGCGCGGGCAGCTCGCGCCGGTGTAGCGCATGGCCTCCTCGGCGTTCGGCAGGAAGGCCTCGCAGTGTTCCAGGTCGGCGAGGCCCGCGAGGTCCCAGGCGCCGGTGTCGTCCCAGCCGACGTCGGCGAAGACCCGGGTGCCGCGGCTCGCGGCCTGGGCGATCCAGGGAGCGCGCTCGCCGGGGGTGAGGGAGGCGACGGCGGCCCGGGCGAACGGCGGGTGCGCGGGAGCGGGTTCCTCGGGGGGCGGCTCGTGGCCGTGGGAGACCATCGTGCGCTCCCCCTCGTAGGCCATGGAGACGGTGACCGGGGAGTGCCAGCCGGGGACGGTGCGCGAGGCCGCCAGGTCGATGCCCTCGCCCTGTTCCAGGGCGTCCCAGCAGTACTCGCCGTAGTGGTCGTCGCCGAACGCGGCCGCGAGGGAGGTGCGCAGGCCCAGGCGGGCCAGGGCGGTGGCCATGTTGGCGACGCCGCCGGGGCTCGACCCCATGCCGCGGGCCCAGGACTCGGTCCCGCGCACCGGGGCGGAGTCGAGCCCGGTGAAGACGATGTCGAGGAAGACGGTGCCGGTCAGGTAGACGTCCCGGGGCGGGTCGCCGGGGGCGCGCAGGGCGGCCAGGGGGTCGACCCGGGCGGCCCGGCGGGTCCGGTGGTGGTGGTGGTGGTGTCCCTCTCCGGTGGACGTGGTGGACGCGGTCACGGTGCGCTCCCTGGCGTGGTGGGGATCTGGCCAGTGTGCACCACGCCGGTGACGACACGCCGTGCGTCACACGGACGGGGAGCCGCATGGGGGACGTTTCCGGGGGTGTGCCGGGAAGCGCCGGTGCCGAAGCCCGCGGCGGCCGGGCGGAGGGCGCCGAGGCCGGGCCACGGCGGCACGGGAGCGGTCCGACGACGGCGGTCGCCGTGCCCGAGCCGATCAGCAAGAGGGAGTGGCGCGGCCGCGGTGGGAGCCGGGGAGCGTGACGGAGGGTCACCAGCGGGGGACGGCGGGGGTGACCCAGGCGGGGTCGGCGACGCGCATCGCGGCCGTGTCGTCGCGCTCGCGCAGCGAGCCGTCGTCGTCGAGCCAGCGCTGGTGCAGGACCCGCAGCTTCTCGCGGTCCAGTTCGACGCCGAGACCGGGTGTGTCCGTGACGGCGACCTTGCCGCCGGTGAAGGTGAGGCGCTCGGTCAGGACGTCCTCCGACTGCCAGGGGTAGTGGGAGTCGCAGGCGTGGTGGAGGCCGGGCACGGTGGCGGCGACGTGGGTCATCGCGGCCAGGCTGATCCCCAGGTGGGTGTTGGAGTGCATGGAGACGCCGACGCCGAAGGTGCGGCAGACCGCGGCGAGCTGCTGCGTGTTGCGCAGTCCGCCCCAGTAGTGGTGGTCGGAGAGGACGACCTGCACGGCGCCCCGGGTGAACGCCTCCTGGATCTCGGCGAAGGTCGTCACGCACATGTTGGTGGCGAGCGGCACGCCGGTCGCCGCGGCGACCTCGGCCATGGCGGGGATGCCGAGTGCGGGGTCCTCCAGGTACTCCAGGACGTCGCCCAGCTCCCGCGCCACCTTCAGCGAGGTCTCCACGGACCAGGCGCCGTTGGGGTCGAGGCGCAGCGGGTGCCCGGGGAAGGCCTCGGCGAGGGCGCGGACGGCGGCGATCTCCTCCTCGGGCGGGAAGACGCCGCCCTTGAGCTTGAAGGAGGTGAAGCCGTGGCGCTCGGTGAAGCGGCGGGCCTGCTCGACGACACCGGCCGGGTCGAGTGCGGGGCCCCAGTCGTCCTGCTCGCAGGCCACGCCCTCTGGGTGGCCTGCCCACTTGTAGAAGAGGTACGCGCTGTACTCGACGGCGTCGCGGACCTTGCCGCCGAGCAGCGCGTGCACGGGCAGGCCGAGGGCCTTGCCGAGGGCGTCGAGGCAGGCGACCTCGAAGCCGGAGACGACGGAGAGCCGCAGCTTGTCGGCCGTCTGGACGCCGCGCAGACCGCCCACGTCCACCTGGCCGAGGACCCGGGCCCGGTCGACGGCCAGCTCGTCCGCGACGGTGAACAGGCCGTTGAGGTCGCTGACCTGGCGCCCCTTCAGTCGCTCGGCGAACGGCCGGGCCAGCTCCAGGTACTTGGTGTCGCCGTACGTCTCGCCGACGCCGGTGACGCCGTCGGCCGTCTCCACCTCCACGATCAGTCGGGGGGTGTACGGCTGGTGCACGCCCTGGGTGTTCAGCAGCGGCGGGTCGGCGACGAGGATCGGCGTGAGGCGGACGGCGGTGACGGTGAGGTTCACAGGGCGGCTCCTACGAGGGCGGGTCCGGCGGTGAGCGGGTTCTTCAGGTACGACGAGCGGGACTGTCTCCCCACGTAGACACCATCCACATACGAAGATGGAGGTTAGGCAGGCGCACCGCACCCGTCAATGGGCTCGAGGCGGCGGATTACGATCGGCGCATGTCGGAGACGGTAGGCGGGGGCGGCGTCCGCGAGGTGAAGTCGGCCGCGCGCACGGTCGAGCTGCTGGAACTGCTCGCGGCGCGGGGCGACCGCCCGGCACGGTTGCAGGAACTGGCCGACGCGCTGGGCGTGCCGCGCAGCTCGATGTACGCGCTGCTGAAGACCCTGATCGGCCGGGGCTGGGTACGGACGGACGCCACCGGCTCGCTCTACGGCATCGGCATCCACGCCCTGCTGACCGGCACCGGCTACCTCGACTCCGACCCGCGGGTCCGGCTGGTGCGACCGTACCTCGACGAGGCGTCCGAGGAGCTGGGCGAGACGCTCCACCTGGGGCGGCTGGACGGGCGGGACGTGGCGTACCTGGCGACGCGCGAGTCCCACGCGTACCTGCGCACCATCAGCCGCGTCGGCCGGCGGCTGCCCGCCCACGTGGGCGCCCTCGGCAAGGCGCTGCTGGCCGAACGCCCCGACGGGGAGCTGCCCGAGGGGCCGTACGAGGCGCTCACCCCACGCTCGCACACCGACCGCGCCGCACTGGCGGCGGACCTCGCGGAGATCCGGGCGCGCGGCTACGCGGTCGACCGCGAGGAGGGCGTCACCGGCATCGTCGGCTTCGGGTTCGCACTGCGCTACGAGGTGCCCGCGCAGGACGCGGTCAGCTGCTCGGTGCCGGTGGCCCGGCTGACGCCGGAGCACGAGGAGCGGATCGTCGCGGTGATGCGGGAGATCAGAGCGAAGATCGAGGCCGTGGCGCCGGGGGCGGGCGGGGCCGTCAACTGGCGTTAGCCGCCGCGCGTTTACCCGCCCTTCCGCGCCGCAAACCATGAAGTGATCCAGATCACGGGACCCGCGCTTCTGCTCGCACTACGTGCTTGATACAAATTGCCCGCGCGTTCCTGTCCGTCGACGGTCGGCGCCCTCCCCCTTTTTTCTTTTCTCGAGCCGCTCCTTTCGCACGCCCTGGAACGCCCGTGTTCTCCCCCCGCACCACCCCCTGGCCCCTCGTCGCCCTCTTCACGGCCGGGTACCTCGCTCCCTATCTGCTGCCCACGGTCGTCGGCCGGCTGAACGCCGGACTGCCGCTGTCCGCCACGCAGGCCGGTGCCGTCGGCAGTGCGCTGCTGCTCGGTTCGGCCTCCGCCGGCTTCGCCCTGGCCTCCCGCGTCGAACGGATCGGGGCGCGGACGCTTGCCCGGGCCGGACTGACGCTCGCCGTCCTCGGGTACGGCGGGGCCGCGCTCGCCGGGAGCGTCCCGGCCGTCGTCGCGGGCGCCGTCCTCGGCGGCTTCGGCTCCGGTACGGCCACCACGGTCGCCGCCACCCGCATCGCCGCCCAGCCCGACCCGCACCGCGCCTCCTCGCTCGGCCTGCTGTCCGTCTCCGCGCTCGCGGGCGTCGTCTATCTGACGGTCCCGCACCTCGGCGGAGGCCACGGGCAGCCGCTGGCCGCGATCGCGCTCACCGCGCTCGCGGTGTGGCCGCTGACCGGACGGCTCCCGCGGGCCACGGCAGCCGTCCCGGCCCGGACCGGCACCGCCGGCGCCCGCCGCCTGCCCCACCTGCGCTCCGGGCTGGTCCTGGTCGCGGCGATGCCCTGCTGGTCCCTGGTGCAGAACGCCCTGTGGGGCGTCAGCGGGCGGATCGGCCTGACGCAGGCCCACCTCGGCGAGGCCACCGTGGGCGCCGTGTTCGCCGTGGCGCTCGGCGCCGGACTGCTGGGCGTCCTCGGCGCGGGCGCGCTGGGGCCCCGGCTGGGGCGGGCCGTGCCCATCGGCGGCGGGACCGCGCTGATCGCCGGGTGCGTCGCGGTGAGCGCGTCGGCGACGGGACCGGCGAGCTTCGCCGCCGGCGAGATCGCCTGGAACGCGCTGTACCCCGTCGTCCTGTCGTACCTCATCGGCCTGGCCGCCTCGCTCGACCCCCGGGGGCGCTGGGCGGTGCTGGTCGGCTCGGCCGCCTCACTGGGGACGGCGGCGGGCCCGCTCACCGGCAGCCTGCTGTCGGCCCGGGCCGGGTTCCCGGTGATGGGGCTCGTGCTGGGCGCCGGGCTGCTGGTCGTGGCCGTGCCGCTGACCGCGGTGGCCCTGCACACCGCGGGCCGCCCCCTCCTGCCGGGCACGGTCCGCCGCCGGGGCGGCACCCCGGCCGCGGTGGTCGCCGCGTCCACCGGCACCCCCCACGGCGCGGTCCCCCAGATCGGCGCCCCCGAACAGCAGGTCGTCGACATCGCGGTACCGGCCCCCGCCCGGCCCGCCCGCGACGCCTACGACACGGCCGGTCCGCGCCGGGCCGGGGGCGGCCCGGGGCACGGGGTCTGAGCGGCGTTCGCCCGGTACCGGACCAGTGGCCGGCCCCGGACGGCGGTGCCGTGCCGGGGCCGGGCCTGAGCGGTCGGGGTCAGTGGCTCCGGCGGGGTGCCCGGGCGCGGCGGCGGAGGTACCAGCCCGCCGCCGTGAGCAGGGCCGCCGCGGCGGCCGCCGTACCGGTCGTGGCGCCGGTCGAGGCGAGGCTGCCGCCGGTGGCGGCCGTGGCGGAGGTGCCGCCCGTCGTGCCGGTGCCACCGGAGGCGGCCGTGCCCCCGTTATGTGGCGGACCCAGCCGGCCCATGGCGCCACACCACCGCCGCCATACACGCGGCACGCGCCGTCCCTCGACTCCGGTGACGATGCCGCCGCCCAGGGCCACCTGGCCGCCTTCGGTGATGCCCTGTACAACATCGCCAACGCCACGACCGGCCCCCACCAGGCGGAACTACGAGCAGCGGCAATGGCCTGCAACCGCGCCCACCGCTCCTCCACCCGCGCCGACCACCAGGCCGCCACCGCCCTGCGCAAGGCCGCCAAGGAACTCGTCTACGCCTCCAGCGAGCCGGGCGGACTCGCCATCACCCTGCTCTTCGCCACCGTGCGGCTGGCCCGCGCCGCCGCCAAGTGGCACGAGCAGCGCGGCCACGAACAGCAGGCCGCCGCGGCCGAAGAAGCCTTCCGTCACCTCCAGGCGGGCTACCAGCAGGCCGCCACACCCGTCTTGGCTGACGTGACCCGCCGCGCACCACGAGCCGCAACCGCCCGCCGCTTCGAGCAAGACGTGCGCGCGGCCCTCCCCCACCACTCCGACCGGATCCTCGCCGACCCCACTTGGACCGCCCTGACCACAACCCTCGTCCACGCCGAGACCGCCGGCCACAACCCCCGACGCCTCCTGGCCGAAGTGGGCACCCAACGGGAACTCGACAGCGCCGAGCACCCCGCTCGAGGCCCTCAACTGGCGCATCACGGCTCAGCCGAACCGACGGACGCAAGCGGCTCACATGCGAAGCGCCACCAGCGGCACCTCGGCCATGTCCGCCACGCCACACCCTCCGGCCACACCAGTGGCCATGAGGCCCGAAGAACGCAGTCGACACCGCTGCCCCCGGCCAGCGCAGAGCTGCTCACGTTGATTCCCCACTCGGCCGGTGGTCTACATCCCTGCTATCGCTCGCCGACCGGCGAACAACGCTTCACGAGCAGTTCCACTCCTCGCTGGGCAATGCATGCCACAGGTCGAGCCAGTCGTGGAGCAGGAAGAGGGGGCGGGTCAGGACGATGTCGCCGGCCCGCTGGGAGCGGATCGCCAGGCCGAGGTCGGCGAAGACCGGATCGCCGGCGACGCTGTACGCCAGGCTGCCGGGCCGTGTTGTGCGGTGGACGAGCCAGTCCTCCACGTGGGAAGGCGCGCAGCCGGTCAGCGGGGCCGCATCCAGTCTCACCTGGGGGCCGGTGAGGGCGTCTGCGGCGACGCACCCCAGGCGGTCGTCATGGAAGAGGGCCCTGATCCCGATCTCAGTGAAGTCGGCGTAGTTGAGCTGCTGGTTTTCGCCGTGGTGGGAGTAGGACGAGACGGCCGGTCCTTCGCCGAGGACGCGGGTGATCTCCTCCAAGGTCATCCCGAAGTGCAGGGGGCCGACTCCTACGTACGGCGTGAACGTCCACTCGGCGCGCTCCTCCCCCCGGGCGATCCGCCACGGGCCGCAGTACCCCGCCTCGCTCCCCGGGGCGGCCACGGGCGGCTCGGGTGCCGGCTCGTGCGGGGCGGCCGGAATGGGCGCGGTCCGGTCCTCACGCCGGCGGCCGAGTCGTTTCGAAGCCGCGGTGTCCTCGGGTTGCTCTTCCAGCCAGCGGATCGCCTGCTCCTGCTCCTGGCCGCCGAATGGGTCCTCCGCCAGCTCGCCTGCCCGGTCCAGGGCCGCGCGTTGCTCCTTCTCCGCAGTGACGAGACCAGTGACATCCTCCCCCCAGGCAGCCAGCCGTTCCCGGGCGATCCACCGGTAGTAAGAGTCCGCGCTCACGGCCAGGACCTCGCGAACGGCGGGCGCGTACCGGGGTACGGACGAGGCGAGGGCGGGGTCGGCCAAGAGCAGGGCGGTGGCCGCGAGCGCGGCCTCCTTCACCAGTGGATCGTCGGCGTCGCAGAAGTCCGCGATGCGGTCGTGGAGTGTTGGCCTTGCCGTTCGGGCGGCGGCCAGATTCTGCGCCGTGCCGACGCCGTCCTCGATGTCCAGGCGGGCGATGTCGGCGAACGAAGCCAGCCAGTTCAGCAGTTCGGCGCGAAGCGACCGCCGACCGGCCCTGCGCTCCCACCGGTCTTCGGCGAGGGTGCGCGGATCGTCGAGAAGACCGGCCAGGACCAAGGCCGCCGGAGCGGTCGCCGGAAACACCTGCTCCTGATGGAGGAGCAGCCGATACAGATCGCCTACCGCCCGTACCCGGCGGGCCGGGTCGGCGGCGAGCACAGCGCCGAGGATGTCCGGTGTGTCAGGCACACCGTGCCGGCCCGTACAGACGTGCGGCAGCTCTTCCCAGGCGGTGCCGGCGAGCTCTGCCTGTGCTCTGGGTGGCAGGGAGCCGGCGGGAGCACCAGAAAGGTCTGGGGTCATCTCGTTGATCACGGCCGCAGTGTTCCAGCCGACTCCGACATCAGCGCCGCCGATACGTGCCACAGACCGCAGATGGCTCACGCTCGAGCAACACTCTGATGCCCTCGCTGCTCGTGGCAGCAAGGGCATCAGGGCGTCAGGCGGCGCGAGCTGTGGGTAACTGCGAGACCCACGTCGTGAGCCCGGTCAGGTGCTCGGGCTGCAGCCCGTGGTGTGGGTCGGGCTGAATGAGGAGGGTCGCCGTTCCCTTCGCACTGCGCTCCGCCGCCCATTCATGGTCGAGGCCGGTGAAGTCGTCGTCGATCCAGACGGCGGGGGCGTCGCCGAGCCAGGCGTCGACGTGGTCGCGCTTCCACAGGTAGCCGTTGGGGTGGCTGGTGGTGATCTGCGGACGCGGGAGATCGACGTACGACAGGGTCGGAAGGCCGAGAAGCGGGCCGATGAGGGTGGTGGCGTCCTGCCGCCAGCTGGTGCACCAGACGGGGGTGACCAAGCCGGTGCGGATCACGTCCATGAGAAGGCGGCCGTGGTTGGGGTGGAGCCAGACGGTGACCGGGTTGTCGGCGCTCCGGCCGGTGGGGACGACGTCGTGGCGGGCGTGGGTGGCCGGGGTCGAGCCGTCCGCGTTGGGGAAGGGTATGAGGACGCCGTCGATGTCGAGGAGCAGGTAGGGCGGGCGCATCGGTTCCTCCGGGGGAAGCCGGGACGAATGGCTGGTCAGAGCTTGCGGGCGCGGATGAGCAGGGTGGTGGGCCAGTGGCCCATGCGGGGGTCGTTGAACTCCTGGGCCGAAGTGAGACAGAAGCCCGCCCGGCTGAGGTGCCTCTCCCAACGGTCGGTATCGAACTCCCATCGGGCGATGGGGAGCCGAGTGCGGTCGGGCAGGGTGACGAAGTCGCGGCGGGGCCGGTCGTCGCCGGCGGGGCTGCGGCCGCCGCGCTGCGGGTGGGGGACGGAGAAGGCCAGCACTCGCCCGGGCGTGAGGCGATGGGCGACGGCCGGGAGCAGGAGCTCGGGGGCGACGAGGCCGACAGCGCCGAAGACGGAGTAGATCGCGTCGAACTGCTCGTCGGCGGCTTGCAGGTAGTGCAGGGCGTGGCCGGCGACGAAGGTGAGGTTGTTCAGCCGTCCGTAGTGGGAGCGGGCGCGGCGGACCTGGAGGCCGACCAGGTCGACGCCGGTGACGTGGGCGCCGTGGCGGGTGGCGAGGTGGGCGGCGTTGTGGCCGGGGCCGCAGCCGAGTTCCAGAAGTCGCTTGCCGCGCAGGTCAGGCCCGAGGACGTCAGCTCCGGGCCCTTGGCCGGGTCTCGCGGTCCACTCCATCCGGGCGGGTACGGACAGGGGTTCGGCGAGTCCGGCGGCGGTGCGCTGGGCGGCGTGGGCGTGCCATGGGGATGCCTGGGCGAGCACGTCAGATCTCCAGGAGGTGGAGGACGTCGGTGAGGTGGCGGCGGACGGCCTTGATGTAGGCGGGGTCGGTGGCCGGGTCGTCGATCCAGCGGACGGCCTGCTCCATGAACCACTCGACGGCCCACATGCGGTGCCAGCCCAGGGCCCAGTTCTCGGCGGTGAGCCCGCCGCGCGGGGCAAGGGCGTCGGGGGTGCCGCCGGCGGTGACGTACTGCTCCAGGAAGACGCGCAGGCGCACGGGATGCGGGGGTTCGATGGTGCCGTGCCAGCTGGCGAGGTCGAGCAGGCCGGGGCCGGTGAAGGCGCGGGCGAAGTCGAGCAGCCGCCAGCCGCGCTCGCCGATGTGGAGGCTGGTGGGGTGGAACTCGGAGTGCACCCAGCCGAACGGTTCCAGCGTCGCTCCGGCCGAGCGGGCCTCGGCGGCCTTGGCGATACGGTCGAGCGCGTCCTCGACGTCGTCGGCGTCCTGCCACCGGTCGGCCTTGCGCAGCCGTTCGAGGTGCTCCAGCGCCCGGGCCGGAAGTGCGCGCAGGCGCTCCTGGCCGAGGACGGGCAAGGGCGGAGCCGTACGGGTGCCGTGCAGGACCACGGCCGCAGCGACGCCGTCGAGGCCGTCGGCCTCGCGGACGGACGGTCCGAGGTCCTCCATGAGCATGCCGAGCCAGCCGTCCAGGACGGCGGATGCGTGGACCTGGGGGACGGGGACGCCGAGGGTGTGGGCCAGGCGGAGGGCCCGGTCCTCGCCGTCGAAGGGCTTCTTGGCGTACTTGAAGATGGCCGTGGAGCCGTCGGGGAAGGTCACGCGCTCCACGCCGGACATGGACCACACGCGCACCTCCTCCCGTACGGAGGTGGTCTGGCCGGCCACGGTGAGCAGGTTGTCGAGGAGTTCGGCGCTGGGGTTCGTGGTCACGTGGGGCTCCGGGGAGGGGTGGTGACGTCCGGGGCGGGCGAGGGATGCCGGCCCGCCCCGGAGCCTGATCGGGTGGTGGGTTACGCGGCGGGGTTCACGCGGTGGGCGTAGACCTGCTCGATCCAGCCCGCCTTGAACGCGGCGAGGTCGTCGCGGAAGTTCGCCATCGAGGCACCGTAGGGCGCGACCACGCCGCCGGACTGGTCCGGCACGGACTGGCACCCATGCACGAGCCGGCCGCCGAGCGCCGCGTGGGCCTTGATGGACTCGATCCGGCGGTGCTCGTTGAACCAGCCGCCGTGGTAGACCTCGTCGAGCATCCCGCCCATCTCGTCGTCCAGGTCGAAGACGACGGACGTGGCAGCGGGGAAGAACCAGCACGGACCGACGTTGGAGATGCGCCCGTCCAGCTCGACCTTGTTGAGCGCCATGAGCGTGGCCGCCTCGCGGAGCATCCGCAGGTGCTCGGCGGTGATCTGCGGCAGACCGAGGCCGGCCAGATGCTCCTGGCGGAAGAGGTACGCGTACACCTCGTACGCGGTGGCCACGACGCGGGCCGCGTCGGACGTGGACTCGCTCTGCTGCTTGATGAAGTCGAGCGCGAGCTGCTCGACCGCGCTCTCGGTCGTCTCGTCCACGTTCAGGAGCTGGGACTTGACCAGCTCCCAATCGGCGACGAGCCAGGTGTTCGACTCGAAGCGGAAGAAGTACTCGGCCGGGTCGATGGTGATGCGCCGGCCGTCGACCTGGATGCCGGGCAGGCGGCTCCAGCGCGGGTCGAACGCCTCGGGCAGCTCGACCGTGATGGCCGTGGTGTCGATGGTGGTCACCGGTGTCTCCGTCTCTGATCGGCCGGGTCCGGGCACAGGAATGCCCGAGCCCGGTGTGGGCGTACGGCTTCGGGGTGCCGCCCGGACCAAGGGGGAGCCTGGATTACGGTCACGCCGTTCCGGGCGGCTACTTATAAGTGAACCGGTGGTCACGCTCAGTGGGTACGGTGGAACGCAGTTAAAGCGGTATACGCGGTTTACAGCTCCAGGGCGGAGGCGATCGTGATGGCGCAGCGAGAACCCAACTCCCGTCTGCGCGACGCCATCGCGGCGGTCGACTGCACCTACGAGGCCCTCGCCAGAGACGTGCGGCGCATCGCCGCCGAGAACGGCGAGATCCTCCAGACCAACAAGTCGGCCATCTCGCACTGGGTGAACAGCACCCGTGCCCCGTCCGGCCGGGTAGGCCAGTACCTGGCCGAGGCGCTGTCCCGCCGAGCGGGGCGCGTGATCACCCCGAACGAGGTCGGCCTCCACGTTGGTGATGCCGATGCGCCGGCGGAGTCCGACCCCGTCCTCGCGGTCACCGACCTGGGCCGGGCCGACGTCGAGCGCCGCCGCTTCCTCGCCATCGCGGCCTTCACCACCGCCGGCGTCGCCATGCCGCTCGGATACGACCACGAAGCCACCGCCCGCATGCTCCGCGCCCGCACCGGCACGTCACTGGTCGGCGCGGAGGACGTGGACGTCGTACGCCAGATCACCGCGGCCTTCAGCGCCGCCGACGAACGACTCGGCGGCGGGCACGGCCTGACCACCGTCACCGCGTACCTCGCCGACACAGCCGCCCCCATGCTGCGAGGACGCTTCTCCAGCGAAGCCTTACGCCGGGCCGCCTTCGGCGCCGTCGCAGAACTCGCCTACCTCGCAGGGTGGAAGCACCACGACCTCGGCCAGGAAGGCGCCGCCCAGCGCTACTACCAGGTCGGCTACCAGCTCGCCTGCGAAGCCGACCCCCACGGCCACGCCGCCTGGATGATGCGCGCCCTCGCCCACCAAGCCCTCAGCCTCAAGCAGCCCCACCACTGCGTCGACCTCGTCGAAGGCGCCCTACGCACGGGTCTCGGCCACGTCGACGGCCAGACCGAGGCCCTCCTCCACATCACCCACGCCCGCGCCTACGCCGCAGTCAACGAGAACTCCCTGGCCGCGCGCGCCCTGCTCGCCGCCGAGGACGCCCTCCTCCGCGACGACGGCCCCCAGCCCAGCTACTCCCGCGTCAGTGGCCCCGCCGCCGGCACGGTGGCCAGCCACACCGCCCGCACCCTGACCGACCTCGCAGACCACATTGGCACCGAGCGGCAGCACCGGGACGCCCTCACCCGCTGGGACCCTGTGAAGTACAAGCGCGTCCACGCCCTCACCCACGCCGACCTCGGCGACAGCCTCGCCGCCCAGGCCCGCGCCGACGAAGCCGTCGCGGCTTGGTCTCAGGCCCTGGTCCTCATGGAGGGCATGACCTCCGACCGCACCCGCAAGGCGCTCACCTCGCTCCGCTCCACCCTCGCGGTCTACCAACGGCGCAAGGTACCCGGCGCCGCCGATCTCGCCCGCCGCGCTCGCGAGGCCCTCGCCTAACATGCCCAACAACCCGCCCGACGAAGGGAACACCGTGGCCCAGCAGACCGACGACCGCTCCCAAGCCCTCAAGCCGGCGCTCGAATCGATGACCCTGCTGGTCGCGGCCGTCATCGTCCACGACAAGGCCGCAAACCGCGTGGTCCTTCTCCAACGCAGCGAGAACGCGAAGTTCGCCCAGGGCATGTGGGACCTCCCTGTCGGCAAGAGCGAACAGGGCGAGCCCATCACCGAGACCGCCGTCCGCGAGCTCTACGAGGAGACCGGCCTCACGGTGAAACCCGAGTCCCTCAAGGTCGCCCACATCATCCACGGCGCCTGGGGCGTGGAGGCCCCCAACGGCTTCCTCACGGTCGTCTTCGCCGCTGAGGAATGGACCGGCGAACCCGAGAACCGCGAACCGCGCAAGCACTCCCAGGTCCGCTGGGTCGACGCCGACTCCATCCCCGAGAACTTTGTGGACACGACTTCGAGCGCCCTCCAGCGGTATCTCGATGGCGGGCCAGAGGTTTCACTTGACGGCTGGGGGTAGGAGCGCGCGCCACCTCTGCCAGGTTCGAGCGTCTACAAGCACGGCCCAACTTCCCTGCTGACCAATGAGATCCGACACGGATGTCAGTGCACTGCGCCAGTATCTCGGCATGAACTTTGACTGGGAGCGCGCAGCCGAGATTCAGCGGCTGGTAGTTGGCGGTGCACTCCTGGCCGCGATCGTGGTGTCGATCTACCGCGTCCTCGCGTGGGTCGCCCGCCGGATCCAGCCGCTGCAGGTGCGCTGGACGGCCTGGAACGCCAGAGTCGCGGAAAGGGACCTGACGCCAACAGTCGAGGCGCTCCAGCGTCTTGGCCTCGCGGACCTGCCAATTCAATCATTCCGGGAGGCAGGTCAGAAGACGGCCGGAAGCGTCAAGCTGCGCTACTGGCTACTGACCTTCCCGATTGGTCTCGGTGCAGGGGACCTCCTGATGGCAGTGATCAAAACGATCGAGACACGGCAGGTTCAGCCGAGCCTTCGACCATCCGCGCTCGTTCTCGCTGCTGTCACCCTGCCTCTTCTGATGTGGGCGGCTCGGCGCAACAAAGCCATAGCGGGCTACAGATTGATGCTCTCGATCATGGCTGCCATCGAGGCATGTGATGCCGTGGCACGCTCAGACACGGGCGACAGGCCCCAGGCCCTCCGGCATCTTGACGACACGTGCTCCACAGTTCGGCGCTCACTTCTGCGCGTACACCGGATCACGAACAGCGTCGGCCGCGGGTCTCCACGGCAGCGGAACGCAAAGAACCACGCCGCGCTCGTCGTGGCCAAGCTTCAACTGGCCGAGGCACAGGTCGACGCCAAGGGCGATGGAGCGCTCCGCACCCTGGCCGCACTTCTGGCGAAGATCGGGAACACCTTCGCTGCAGGAAGGGTCACCACGCTCCTCCCCGAGCAGAGCCTGCGCGGCACCACCCCAGTGACCAATCGGGAAGGGCTTCGGCTGGTGGCTGTAGTCGTCACCGCCGCCGGCGCACTGTGTCTTGGGGTGCTGTTGGGGCTTCCAGCGGGTGTCGATGTCGTGCTTGCTGGTACTGCTGCCGTGCTGGCCTCAGTGGTGGCATACGGGCCCCGAGCCGCAGTGGCCAAGACAAGCGAAATCATGAGCATCCTGCGGCAGTAGTGACGCCACCCCAGTCCTGGGTATCCGCCCCACCAGAGCCGGCTCGCCCCACCCTGCTTACAGCCGAGCAGTCCGCACCCAGTCCGCAGGACACCCGATCACGACCGTCGTACCCCATCGCCAGCCGTCAGTAAAAGGCCAGGCCAGCGAGCCACAGGGAAGATCCCCGCAGGTCACCGACCTGGCCGATTACTAGGGGGCAAGAAGCTCCCCCAGGTCACCAAGGCGCACGACGTGAGCGCGGAGAGCGTGCTGTCGCTGCGGCCCACGGTCGTGCTCGCCGACACCGACACCAGGCCGAAGGAGGCCGTGCAGCAGATCCGGGACGCCGGGGTCCCGGTCGTCGTCCTCGACCCGGCGACGAAGCTGTCCGACGTCACCACCCGCACCACCCGGATCGCCGAGGCACTCGGCGTGCCGGAGGCGGGCCGGGCGCTCAACCGGCGGATGAGCGACGACCTGGCGGCGGCCCGCGCGGCCGTGCCGCAGGGCAGCCGGCCCAAGGTCGCGTTCCTGTACATGCGCGGCAGCGCGGCCGTCTACCTCATCGGCGGCAAGGGCTCCGGCGCCGACTCCCTGCTCGCGGCGGCCGGCGCGGTGGACGCGGGCACGGCGGCCGGCCTGGACAAGCCGTTCACCCCGATCACCACCGAGGCGCTGGCCCAGGCGCAGCCCGACGTCATCCTGATGATGACCAAGGGCCTGGAGTCGGTCGGCGGCATCGACGGCCTCCTCCGGATCCCCGGCATCGCCCAGACCCCGGCCGGCCTGAACCGCCGGGTCGTCGACCTGGAGGACGGCGTGCTCCTCGGCTACGGCCCGCGCACACCGCTCGTCATCGACCTGCTGGTGGACCGGATCCATCAGGGGGTCGGCTAGAGAAGGCGGTCGGCCTGCGGAGGGGTCGGCCAGAAGACGTAGGCGTCCACCTCGGCCAGGTAGCGGGCCCGCAGCTCCTCGTCGTCCTCCAGGAAGGAGGCGGTGAAGGAGTTGCGGGCGAGTTCGCGCAACCGGTCCTCGCCCAGGCCCAGGGTGCGCCGCACGGCGTCGAAGTTGTCGCCGGCGTAGCCGCCGAAGTAGGCCGGGTCGTCGGAGTTCACCGTGCACAGCAGCCCGGCGTCGAGCATGGCCGGCAGCGGGTGGTCGGCGAGGGTGTCGACGGTGCGCAGCCGGACGTTGGACAGCGGGCACAGCGTCAGCGGGATCCGCTCCCGCACCAGCCGCTCCACCAGCGCCGGGTCCTCCATGCACCGCAGCCCGTGGTCGACGCGCTCCACACCGAGCACGTCGAGGGCCTCGGTGATGTACTCCGGCGGCCCCTCCTCCCCCGCGTGCGCCACCCGCCGCAGGCCCAGCGCCGCGGCGGCCTCGTACACCTCGCGGAACTTCACCGGCGGGTGCCCGACCTCGGCGGAGTCCAGGCCGACGCCGGTGATCCGGTCCAGGTACGGCCGGGCCGCCTCCAGCGTCTCCAGCGCCGACTCGGCGGACTCGTCGCGCAGGAAGCACAGGATCAGCCGGGTGGAGACGCCGTGCCGCTCCTCGCTGCTGCCGAGCGCCCGCCACAGCCCCTCGACGACGGTGCCCATCCCCACGCCCCGGGAGAGGTGGGCCTGCGGGTCGAAGAAGATCTCGGCGTGCCGCACGCCCTGCGCGGCGGCCCGGGCGAGGTAGGCGTCGGCCAGGTCCTCGAAGTCCCGCTCGGTGCGCAGCACCGCCATCAGCTCGTAGTACAGGTTCAGGAAGGACTGGAGGTCCTCGAACCGGTACGCCTCGCGGAGCTCGTCCGTGTCGGCGTACGGCAGGGCGACGCCGTTGCGGGCCGCGAGCGCGAACGCCAGCTCCGGCTCCAGGGTGCCTTCGATGTGCAGGTGCAGTTCAGCTTTGGGGAGGGGCATCAAAGCATGGTACGGGGGTTTTACCGCCGTTTCGGAACCGGCACCCGGAGGAGGTCGTGCGCCACCGTCAGCTGGCCCTCGAAGCCGGCCGCCCGCGCCTGCCGCTCGAACGCCTCGGGGTCGGAGTAGCGCTGACTGAAGTGGGTGAGCACCAGATGCCGTACGCCGGCGTCCCGCGCGACCCCCGCCGCCTGGCCGGCCGTCAGGTGGCCGTGCTCGATGGCGAGTTCCCGGTCCTCGTCCAGGAAGGTCGACTCGATGACGAGCATGTCGCAGCCGTCGGCGAGCGTGTGCACCCCGTCACACATGCGCGTGTCCATGACGAACGCGAAGCGCTGTCCGCGCCGCACCTCGCTGACGTCCTCCAGCGACACCCCGCCGATCGCGCCCTCCCGCTGGATCCGGCCGACGTCCGGGCCCTTGATGCCGTGCGCGGCGAGCAGGTGGGGCAGCATACGGCGGCCGTCGGGCTCGACGAGCCGGTAGCCGTACGACTCGACGGGGTGGGAGAGCCTGCGGGCCTCCAGGGTGTAGGCGCCCGTGACGGCGAGGGGCCCGTCCGTGTCGACGGGCGCCTCGGTGACGCCGACCGTCTCACGGTAGGCGGTCGCGTACCGCAGCCGGTCGAAGAAGCGCTGGCCGGAGCGCGGGTAGTGCGCGGTGACCGGGTGCGGCACCTTGTCGAGGTTGACGCGCTGGATGACCCCGGCGAGGCCGAGGCAGTGGTCGCCGTGGAAGTGCGTGACGCAGATCCGGTTCAGGTCGTGGGCGGCCACCCCGGCGCGCAGCATCTGGCGCTGGGTGCCCTCGCCGGGGTCGAAGAGGAGGCCCTCGCCGTCCCAGCGCAGCAGGTAGCCGTTGTGGTTGCGGTGCCGGGTCGGAACCTGGCTGGCGGTCCCCAGGACCACCAGTTCACGGACGGACATCGCGGCCTATCCGGGAGGCCAGTGCAGGCCCCGGCCGCCGAGGACGTGCGCGTGGGCGTGCCAGACGGTCTGCCCGGCGCCGCTGCCGGTGTTGAAGACGACGCGGTAGCTCTCCAGGTTCTCCTGGTCGGCGACCGCCTGCGTCTCGCGCAGGACGTCCGCGGCGAGCTGCGGCGCCTCGGCGGCGAGGGCGGCGGCGTCCTTGTGGTGCGCCTTGGGGATCACCAGGACGTGCGTGGGCGCCTGCGGGTTGATGTCCCGGAAGGCGAGGGTGGTCTCGGTCTCGCGCACGATCGTCGCCGGGACGTGCTTCTCGACGATCTTGCAGAACAGGCAGTCGTCCTGCGGCTCACCTGACATGCGGCCTCCTCCGGGTGATGATCGCGTACGGGGGCATGCTATCGCCGTCGCCCGGGGGGCAGGGGGCGTGCACGCGGTGTGGGCGACCGGTCGACGCATGCCCCTGTCGCCCCGGGCGGGCGGGTGTTGTGCACTGCCGGCCGTGCGGGGCCGGGCGCGCAGTTCCCCGCACCCCCTCACGGGGTGCACCCGGCCTCGGGCACCGGTCGACGCATGCCCCTGTCGCCCCGGGCGGGCGGGTGTTGTGCACTGCGGGCCGTGCGGGGCCGGGCGCGCAGTTCCCCGCACCCCCTCACGGGGTGCACCCGGCCTCGGGCACCGGTCGACGCATGCCTCCTGGGCCCCGGGCGGGCGGGTGTTGTGCGCTGCGGGCCGTGCGGGGGGCGGGCGCGCAGTTCCCCGCGCCCCTTCGCGGGGTGCACCCGGCCTCGGGCACCGGTCGACGCATGCCTCCTGGGCCCCGGGCGGGCGGGTGTTGTGCGCTGCGGGCCGTGCGGGGCCGGGCGCGCAGTTCCCCGCGCCCCTTCGCGGGGTGCACCCGGCCTCGGGCACCGGTCGACGCATGCCCCTGTCGCCCCGGGCGGGCGGCCGTTGTGCACTGCCGGCCGTGCGGGGCCGGGCGCGCAGTTCCCCGCGCCCCTTCGCGGGGTGCACCCGGCCTCGGGCACCGGTCGACGCGTGCCTCCTGGGCCCCGGGCGGGCGGGTGTTGTGCGCTGCGGGCCGTGGGGGGCGGGCGCGCAGTTCCCCGCGCCCCTTTGCGGGGGGCACTCGGCCTGGGGCACCGGTGGGTCTTGGAGCGGGGGCGGGCTCAGGGCAGTGTGGGGGGTGTTTTGGCCGGGGTCTGTTCCAGGGCGGCCAGGGCGAGGCGGATCGCCTCGTCGAGTTGGGGGTCGCGGCCCGCCGCGTGGTCCTGCGGGCGGATCACCACCTCCACGTCGGGGTCGACGCCGTGGTTCTCCACGCCCCACCCCTGGCCCTCCAGCCAGATCGCGTACTTGGGCTGGGTGACCAGGGTGCCGTCCACCAGGCGGTAGCGGCTGTCGATGCCGATGGTGCCGCCCCAGGTCCGGGTGCCGACCACCGGCCCGATACCGAGCGCCTTGACCGCCGCGTTGACGATGTCCCCGTCCGAGCCGGAGAACTCGTCGGCGACGGCGACGACGGGCCCCCGGGGCGCGTCCTCGGGATAGCTGGACGGCCGCATCCCGCGCGGCACGTCCCAGCCGACGATGCGCCGCGCCAGCTTCTCCACCACCAGCTGGGAGGTATGCCCGCCCCGGTTCTCCCGCACATCCACGACGAGCCCCTCGCGGGCCACCTCGACGCGCAGGTCGCGGTGGATCTGCGCCCAGCCGGGCGCCTGCATGTCGGGCACGTGGAGATAGCCGAGCCGCCCGCCGGACTTCTCGTGCACGTACGCCCGGCGGTCCGCGACCCAGGCGTGGTAGCGCAGCGGCTCCTCGTCGTCGACCGGGACGACGACGGCGTGCCGCGGCTCGCCCCCGCCGGACGGCGAGATCGTCAGCTCGACGGCCCGGCCCGCCGTACCCACGAGCAGCGGTCCGGGCCCGGTGACCGGGTCCACCGGATGCCCGGCGACGGCGACGATCGCGTCACCGGCGCGCACGGCGACCCCGGGCGCCGCCAGCGGCGAGCGGGCGTCGGGGTCGGAGGTCTCCGCGGGCAGGACGCGGTCGATGCGCCAGCCGCCGTCCTCGTGGCGGGAGACGTCGGCGCCGAGCAGACCCTGGCCGGCACCGTGGCCGCGGCCGCCGGCCGGGACGACGTAGGCGTGCGAGGTGCCGAGTTCGCCGTGCACCTCCCACAACAGGTCGACCAGGTCGTCGTGGGTGGCGATCCGGTCCAGGACGGGCCGGTAGCGGTCCAGGACGCCGTCCCAGTCGACGCCGCCGAGGTCGGGCCGCCAGAAGTTGTCCCGCATGATGCGGCCGGTCTCGTCGTACATCTGGCGCCACTCGGCGGCCGGGTCGACCGTCTGGCGGACACGGCCGAGGTCGACGGTGACGTTGGTGTCGCTGTCCTCGTCCCCGGAGGAGCGCCGGTCGGCGGGAACGACCCTGAGCTTGCCGTCGGACCGCAGCAGCAGCCGCTTGCCGTCGCCGCTGACCTCGAAGCCGTCGACGTCGGTGGCGAGGTGTTCCAGGCGGTGCTGGGCGAGGTCGTAGCGCTCCAGCTCGGTGTGCGGGTCGGGGGCGTCCGGCGTGGCGCGGGAGGCGCCGAGGACCCCGCGCACCGGATGGCGCAGCCACAGCACGCCGTCCTTCGCGGCGCGCAGCCCGGAGCAGCGGCCCGCCTCCACCGGGAACGGGATGATCCGGTCGGCGAGCCCCTCGAGGTCGACACGGGTCGCCGGGGTGCCCTCGCTGTCGGGGGTCTCCTCCTTGTCGGGCGTCTCGAAGGGCCGGCCGTGCCGCTGCGGGCCGAACGGCGAGGGCGTGGTGGCGGCCAGGGTGATCAGGTGCGGCCGGGCGCCCGCGACGAAGGAGAGGTCGAAGGCGTGCTGGTCGTAGACGGGGTCGAAGGCGCGCGTGGACAGGAACGCCAGGTGCTTGCCGTCGAGGGTGAAGGCGGGCGCGTAGTCGCGGAAGCGCAGCGGGGTCGCCTCGGTGACCGACAGGTCGGTGGTGTGGGCGAGCTTGATCTGGCTGAGCGGGCGCGGGCCCGGGTGCGACCAGGCCAGCCAGCCGGAGTCGGGGGAGAAGACCAGGTCGCCGACGTCACCGTCCTCGCTGCGGTCGACCTCGCGGACCTCGCCGCTCTCCCGCTCGACGAGCAGCAGCCGCCCGTCGTGCGCGGCGACGGCGGCACGGCTGCCGTCCGGGGCCATGGCGAGCTCCAGGACCCGGCCGAGCCGTCCGGCGGCCAGCCGGCGCGGCGCCGCCCCCGGGGCCGGCCCGGTGGCGGGGGCGAACTCCAGGGCGTCCTCGCCCTCGGCGTCCGTCACCCACACCACCCACTCCTCGCCGTCCGCGCGGAAGGCCCGCGGCAGCCGGGCCCGCACCCCGGGTTCCGCGGCGAGCGCGCGGGCGGGCCCGGAGCGGTGGGTGACCCAGTGGACGGCGCCGCGCACCTCGACGGCGCTGCCGCGCGCCGTGTGGTCGGGTGCGGCGGAACCCAGCCAGCGGGCGGCGCTCACCGGGTACGGCCGCCGGTCGGTGCGCTGCCCGCCGAGCCGCACGTCGAGCCGGCGTGGCTCGGCGCCGTCGAGGTCGTCGAGGACCCACAGCTCACCGGCGCGGACGTAGACGACGCGCCGGCCGTCACCGGCGGCGTGCCGGGCGTAGAAGCCGTCGAGAGGGGTGTGCCGCCGCAGGTCCGATCCGTCGGCGAGGGAGGAGTACAGCGCCCCGGTGCCCTCGTGGTCGGAGAGGAACGCGATCCTCCCCCGCTCCCGGCTCCCGTCGAGCGGGGGGACCCCCGTCCCCACCCACACCGGGTCCTCGATGTTCCCGTCGAGGTCGTCGTGCAGCCGTACGAACTCGCCGGCGCCCTCCCCGTCGCGGGCGCCCTCCCCGTCGCGGGCGTCCCGTTCGATCCACAACCTGCCCGCCGTACCGCCCCGGTAGCGCTTCCAGTGGGCGGCCTCGCGGCCCATGGACACGGTCAGCAGCACGGTGCGCGGGCCGTGGGCGACGGCGCCGACGGGCCCGTACGGCAGGGTGGCCGCCGGTCCGCCGTCGAGCGGGACGGCGCGCGCCCAGGTGCGGCGCGAGCTCGCCTGGTCGTGCGAACTGAGCACCAGGACCCGGCCGTCGGGGGTCCAGCCGCGCACCTGGGTGCGCCAACTCCCCCAGTACGTCAGCCGGGTGGCGGGTCCGCCGTCCACCGGCGCGACGTGCACCTCGGGGGCGCCGTCGCGGGTGGAGGTCCAGGCGACGGTGGTGCCGTCGGGCGAGATGCGGGGCAGGGAGACCGGCACGTTGTCGGCGCTGACGCGCCAGGCGCGGCCGCCGTCGAGGGGCGCGAGCCACACGTCGTCCTCGGCGGTGAAGGCCACCGACTCGCCGTGCAGGTGCGGGAAACGGAAGTACGCAGCAGGCGTCGCGGACTGTGTCACCCGATCACTCTAGGCAAGGGCGGGTGCCGCCGACAGGGGTACGGATCGTTCCCGCGCCGCTCACGCCACCGCGTGGCCTGTCGTCGCGTCACTTCTCCGTGTCGGGGCCGCAGTCGCCGCCGCCGTCCTGGCACCAGAGGGTGCGCGTGACGGTCACGGTGACCGTGGGCCGCCCCGGCTGCGCGGGCTGCGCGGGCTGCGCCGAGGCCGGCGGGTCGACGGGCGAGGGCGTCGCGGAGGCGCAGTCGCCCAGCCCGGCGACCCGGAACAGCTGCTTGTCCCCCACGACCGCCCGCAGGTCCCCGCGCACGCAGGAGCCGTCGACCGCGCGCGTGACCTGCCCGTCGACCGTGATGTCCCGCCCGTCGCCGGTCTCGCCCTCACAGTCGACGGAGGCGACCGTCTCCGCACCCGAGCCGCCCGTCCCGCCGTCGCCGTACTCGGCGGTGCACGTCAGCCACCGCACGTCCACGTCCCGCCGTTCGATCTCGGCCGTCGCCGTCTCGTCGGTCGTGTACGCCACGCTCGTGGCGCTCAGTCCGCCCGGCTCGCACGCCACGACCCCGCCCACGGCCACGACCGCGAGCCCCGCGACGGCCACCGCGCGCAGCCGGTACGGCCTGCCGTGCCACCGCGTGTACGGCAGGCCGTGCGGCCGGAGCCGGATCCGTCCGGAAACCCCCATGCGGGGCAGCCTGCCACCGTCACGGCGGCCGCGGTAGGGCACATACCGCCACTCGTCACCCGCCCCTACCGTGCTCCCATGCCGGTACAGGTGGCAACCCGACCGGTGCAGCGGACAACCCGACGGGTGCAGCGGACATCCCGGCTTGTACGACGGACACACCGGCCGATACGACGGACGCCTCGGAGCCGGCGGGCGTGTAGCCCGGGGGTCCCCCGGGTGCCCCCGTGCGGTGCCCCTGGGGGTGGGAGCTGCGTGTTGCCCGTCGGCCGCGGGCCGTCGGTGGCTGGTCGCGCAGTTCCCCGCGCCCCTAGGGGGTTTGGCGCCCGCGGCGTGCCGGTGCGGCGGACAACCCGGCCGGTGCGGCGGATGGTTCACCGCGTCTTTGAAGCAGCCCCGTCCACCAGAGCGGGCGCCGCCCGCCGGATGGGCGGCGCCCGCCGGATGGGCGGCGCCCGCCGGATGGGCGGCGCCCGTCAGGACCAGCGGCCGGTCCGGCCCAGGACCAGGGCGGCGGCGGCCGTACCGGCGGTCGACGTCCGCAGCACGCTCCGCCCCAGCCGGTACGCCTTCGCGCCGGCCTCCTCGAAGAGGGCCAGCTCGTCCGGGGAGACGCCCCCTTCGGGGCCCACGACGAGGACGATCTCGCCCTCGGCGGGGAGCGGGACGGTGGCGAGGGGCTCGCTGCGGTAGTCGCGGTCCTCGTGGAGCACGGCGGCGAAGTCGGCCCGCGCCAGAAGGGCCGCGACCTGCCGGGTGGTCGCCGCGTCGGCGACCTCGGGGAAGCGGACCCGGCGGGACTGCTTGCCGGCCTCGCGCGCCGTCGCCCGCCACTTGGCGAGCGCCTTCAGCCCGCGTTCGCCCTTCCACTGCGTGATGCAGCGGGAGGCCGCCCACGGCACGATCGCGTCGACGCCGGTCTCGGTCATCGTCTCGACGGCCAGTTCGCCCCGGTCGCCCTTGGGCAGTGCCTGCACGACGGTGATCCGCGGCGACTGGGGCGGCTCCTCCACCACCTCGGTCAGAGCGACCGTCAGCCGGTCCTTGCCCTCGGCGGCGAGGACCTCGCCGCGCGCCCAGCGGCCGGCCCCGTCGGTGAGGACGACCTCCTCGCCGGGCCGCAGCCGCTTCACCGACACGGCGTGCCGGCCCTCGGGCCCGTCCAGCACGAACTCGGCCGGTGCGGACGGCAGTTCCTCGACGACGAAGACGGGCGCGGTCATCGTCCGCCGCTCCCGTCGGCCGCGCCGGCCGCCATCGCCGCCCGTGCCGCGTCCAGTTCGGCCGCCAGCACCTCCACCAGCTGCCCGGCGGGCAGCTCGCGGGCCATGCGGTGGCCCTGCCCCGCCCACAGCGCCATGCCCTGCGCGTCGCCCGCCTTGGCGGCCGCCTTGCGCAGCGGCGACGTGAGGTGGTGGACCTCCGGGTAGGCGGCGGGCGCGTAGGGGCCGTGCTCGCGCAGGAAGCGGTTGACCAGACCGCGGGCCGGGCGGCCGGAGAAGGCGCGGGTCAGCGCGGTGCGGACGAACAGGGGGTTCGTCAGCGCCTGCTTGTGCACGGCGGCGGCGCCGGACTCGGGGGTGGCGAGGAAGGCCGTGCCCAGCTGGGCGGCGCTCGCGCCGGCCGCGAGGACCGCGGCGATCTGGCTGCCCCGCATGATGCCGCCGGCCGCGACCAGCGGCAGCCGCACGGCCTCGCGGACCTGGGCGGTCAGCGACAGCAGGCCGACGCCGGAGCCGTCGTTCTCCGGGGCGTCGCGGTGGGTGCCCTGATGGCCGCCCGCCTCCACGCCCTGCACGATCACCGCGTCCGCGCCCGCCCGTTCCACGGCCACGGCCTCCTCGGCGGTGGTCGCGGTGACCAGCGTGAACGTTCCGGCGCGGCGCAGTGAGGCCAGCACCTCCGGGGTGGGTACGCCGAAGTGGAACGACACCACCGGCACCGGGTTGTCCAGCAGCACCGCGATCTTCGCGTCGTAGCCGTCGTCCCGGCCGCTGTCCGGGTCGCCCAGTTCCGTCGCGTACCAGGAGGACTCGCCGGCCAGCTGGTGGGCGTAGACCTCGACGGCGCCGGTCTCCGCGTAGGGGGGCTGCGGCATGAAGACGTTCATGCCGAAGGGGCGGGCGGTCAGCCCCCGCATCTGCTTGATCTCCTGGTACATGCCGTCGGCGGTCTTGTACCCGGCGGCCAGGAACCCGAGCCCGCCGGCCTCGGACACGGCGGCGGCGAGCTGCGGAACGGAGACGCCGCCCGCCATGGGCGCCTGCACGATCGGGTAGGGAAAGAGATCGGTCAGTGCGGAGGACATGACGGCATGTTGTCACGTCCCCCGGACAAGTCCGAATCGGCCTTCCCCACGGCACCTCTTCGGCAGGGGCCGACCGTTCCAGCCCGTCTGTCTGGGGGTCCCCCCGCTCGAGCGAAGCCGAGAGTGGGGGAGGGAAGGGGCGGCGGGGGCGGAACACCCCCGCCGCCCACCCCCGTCACCGCCCGTTGAACGCGTCCTTCAGCCGCGAGAACAGCCCCTGCTGCCCCGGCTGGAACTGCCCCTGCGGCCGCTCCTCACCCCGCAGCTTGGACAGCTCGCGCAGCAGCCGCTCCTGCTCCGGGTCCAGCTTCGTCGGCGTCTGCACCTCGACGTGCACGATGAGGTCCCCGCGGCCGCCGCCGCGCAGATGCGTGACGCCGCGCCCGTGCAACGGGATCGACTGGCCGGACTGGGTACCGGGCCGGATGTCGACCTCCTCCAGGCCGTCCAGCGTCTCCAGCGGCACCTTCGTGCCGAGGGCCGCCGCGGTCATCGGGATCGTCACCGTGCAGTGCAGGTCGTCGCCGCGCCGCTGGAAGGTGTGGTGCGGCAGCTCGTGGATCTCGACGTACAGGTCACCGGCGGGACCGCCGCCCGGGCCGACCTCGCCCTCGCCCGCGAGCTGGATGCGGGTGCCGTTGTCGACACCGGCCGGGATCTTGACCGTGAGGGTGCGCCGCGACCGGACGCGGCCGTCGCCGGCGCACTCCGGGCAGGGGGTGGGGACCACGGTGCCGAAGCCCTGGCACTGCGGGCAGGGACGCGAGGTCATGACCTGGCCCAGGAAGGACCGCGTCACCTGCGACACCTCACCGCGCCCGCGGCACATGTCGCACGTCTGGGCGGTGGTGCCCGGCGCGGCGCCCTCGCCGTTGCAGGTGGAGCAGACGATCGCCGTGTCGACCTGGATGTCCTTGGTCGTGCCGAAGGCCGCCTCGTCGAGCTCGACCTCCAGCCGGATCATCGCGTCCTGGCCCCGGCGGGTGCGCGAGCGCGGGCCGCGCTGGGACGCCGTGCCGAAGAACGCGTCCATGATGTCGGAGAAGTTGCCGAAGCCACCGGCGCCGAAGCCGCCCGCGCCCCCGCCCGCCTGCGAGAGGGGGTCGCCGCCGAGGTCGTAGACCTGCTTCTTCTGCGGGTCCGACAGCACCTCGTAGGCGGCGTTGATCTCCTTGAACCGCTCCTGGGTCTTCGGATCGGGGTTGACGTCCGGGTGCAGCTCGCGTGCGAGCCGCCGGAAGGCCTTCTTGATCTCTTCCTGCGACGCGTCGCGGCGCACGCCGAGAACGGCGTAGTAGTCCGTGGCCACTTACGACTCCGCCAGGATCTGTCCGACGTACCGTGCCACTGCGCGTACCGCTCCCATCGTTCCCGGGTAATCCATGCGGGTCGGTCCGACCACGCCGAGCTTGGCGACTGCCTCGCCGCCCGAACCGTAGCCGACCGACACCACGGAAGTGGAGTTGAGTCCCTCGTAGGCGTTCTCGTGGCCGATGCGCACGGTCATGCCCGAATCACCCGCCTCGCCCAGGAGTTTGAGGAGCACGACCTGCTCCTCCAGGGCCTCCAGGACGGGCCGGATGGTGAGGGGAAAGTCATGTCCGAAGCGGGTGAGATTGGCGGTGCCGCCGATCATCAGCCGCTCCTCGTTCTCCTCGACGAGGGTCTCCAGCAGGGTGGAGAGCACCGTCGAGACCGTGCCGCGGTCCTCCGCCTCGAAGGCGTCGGGCAGGTCCTCCACCAGCCGCGGCACGTCCGCGAAGCGGCGGCCCGCGACCCGGCTGTTCAGCCGCGCCCGCAGGTCCGCCAGCGAGGACTCGCCGAACGGTGCCGGGCAGTCCACCATCCGCTGCTCGACCCGGCCGGTGTCCGTGATGAGCACGAGCATCAGCCGGGCGGGCGCGAGCGACAGCAGTTCCACGTGCCGCACGGTGGACCGGGTCAGGGAGGGGTACTGCACGACGGCGACCTGTCGGGTGAGCTGCGCGAGCAGCCGTACCGTGCGGGCCACGACGTCGTCGAGGTCGACGGCGCCGTCGAGGAAGTTCTGGATGGCCCGCCGCTCGGGGGCCGTCATCGGCTTGACGCCGGCCAGCTTGTCGACGAACAGCCGGTAGCCCTTGTCGGTGGGGATGCGCCCGGCACTGGTGTGCGGCTGGGCGATGAACCCCTCGTCCTCCAGGGCCGCCATGTCGTTGCGGACCGTCGCCGGGGAGACGCCGAGGTTGTGCCGCTCGGTGAGCGCCTTGGAACCGACCGGCTCCTCGGTGCCCACGTAGTCCTGGACGATGGCCCGCAGTACCTGGAGCCTTCGTTCACTCAGCATCGCGCGCGCACCTCCAGTCGATCGTCCCCTGGCGCTCTGCCTGGCACTCTTCACTTCCGAGTGCCAGCGTTCCCCGGCCCAGTGTACGGCGGTGGGGTACACCCGCGGCAAGGTCGGTTCCGTGGCGGCTCTCACGGGCGGGCCGTCACCGCTAGCGTCGCGGTATGACGGTGACTTGGGAAGAGCTGGGGTGGGAGCGGGTCGCGGCCGGGGTCGGGCGGTGCCGGCTGCCGGGCTGGGACTGCACGGCGGGGCTGGTCGTCGGGGCCGGGGCGGCCCTGGTGGTCGACGCGGGGTCGAGCCTCGCGGAGGGGGCGCGGCTGCGGATGCGGGCGGAGGAACTGGCCGGCCGGCGTGTGACCCATCTCGCGCTCACCCATCCCCACTTCGACCACGTCTTCGGGGCGGCGGCGTTCGCGGGCGCGGAGGTGTACGCGGCGGTGGGCGCGGAGACGGTGCTGACCCGGCGGGGGCGCGGGGCCGAGGAACTCCGGGCGGACGCGGTGCGCCACGGGCTCGACGAGACGGCGGCGACGGAGGCCGTGGACACGCTCGTGCGCCCCCGCCACCTGGTCTCCGGGGAGTGGACGCTCGACCTCGGCGGTGGGCGGCAGGTGCTGCTGGCGAACCTGTCTCCCGGGCACACGGCCCACGATCTGGCGGTCCTGGTGCCGGGCTCGCCGGAGGTGGTGTTCTGCGGCGACCTGGTCGAGGAGTCCGGCGATCCGCAGGCCGGACCCGACGCCGTGCCGGCCCACTGGCCGGCCGCCCTGGACCGGCTGCTGGACCTCGGCGGGGAGGACGCCCTGTACGTGCCCGGTCACGGGGCGGTGGTGGACGCGGGGTTCGTGCGGCGGCAGCGGGACGAGCTGGCGGCGCGTTTCGGCGTGTCGTGAGCCGTCGGGGCACTTCGGGGCGCGGCTTCTCCTATCGTCATCCGAATGCGCCAGTACTCCGCCGATCTGACCCCTCCCTGGAAGAAGCAGCGGCCGGTCCCCGAGGTCGCGGCGGAGCCCGGCCTGGTGGTGGAGGAGCCCGGCACCGGTTTCTGCGGCGCGGTGATCCGCTGCGAGGCGGGCACGGTGACCCTGGAGGACCGCTTCGGCAAGCACCGGGTGTTCCCGCTGGAGCCGCGGGGCTTCCTGCTGGAGGGCAGGGTGGTGACCCTCGTGCGGCCCGTCTCCGGGCCCGTACGCCCCACCCGTACCGCGTCCGGTTCGGTCGCCGTGCCCGGCGCCCGCGCCCGGGTGGCCCGCGCCGGCCGCATCTACGTCGAGGGCCGGCACGACGCCGAGCTGGTCGAGAAGGTGTGGGGCGACGACCTGCGGATCGAGGGCGTGGTCGTGGAGTACCTGGAGGGCGTGGACGACCTGCCGTCGATCGTGGCGGAGTTCGCGCCGGGGCCGGACGCCCGGCTGGGCGTGCTGGTGGACCACTTGGTGCCGGGTACGAAGGAGTGGCGGATCGCGCAGTCGGTGACGAGCGAGCACGCGCTCGTGGTCGGCCACCCGTACATCGACGTCTGGGAGGCGGTGAAGCCGTCGTCGCTGGGCATCGAGGCCTGGCCGCGCGTGCCGCACGGGCAGGACTGGAAGACGGGGGTGTGCCGGGCGCTGGGGTGGCCGTCGGAGAACACCGGGGCGGTGTGGCAGGCGATCCTGAAGCGGGTGGGGTCCTACCGGGACCTGGAGCCGGAGCTGCTGGGGCGGGTGGAGGAACTGATCGACTTCGTCACGGGTAGCGGTGGGGCCTGACCTTCTCGTAGGCGGCGAATTCGCTGGTGTCCAGTTCGATGCCCAGAGGCTCCAACGGCGTGATGTCGCCGAACTTGGTGATCCGCTGGCACCGGTAGTCCGCGTGCTCACCGCGGCCCGTCGGCTCCGTCAGCAGTACGCACTGGGCCATGACCGGATCGATGATCAAGTAGGCCGGCACCTGTGCCGCTGCGTAGATGGAGCGCTTGACTCCGAAGTCACGCTCTACGCTCGTCTTGGACACGACCTCCACCAGCAGGGTGATGACCTCGGAAGGCATCAGCCTTCCATGCCCTGGCCCACTGCCTCGTTCGAGCACCACGAGATCCGGTTGCGGCTCGCTCGTCTCTTCGAGGATGGCGATGTCCTGAGTCTGGAGCCTCCGCCAGTGCTGACGGGGGATCTGATCGACGACCGACTCAACGATGTCGTTATGAGCCACGTCAGGGCCCGCCATCATCACGATTTCCCCCCGGAGGAGCTCGACCTTGAATTCCTCGGGGAACTCGAAGTTCTCGAAGAACGTCACGATGTCGGTGGTCATCGGTCGGTCGTCCACAGCGGTCATCTCCGCAGCCCTCCGGTTTCCGCCACCGTGCAACATCGGCAGCAGCCTACGAACCAGGTTAGGGACCGAACCCCCGTTCCGCAGGGATTCACCCTCCAGGGTGATCAGTCCACCAGGTCCCGCACCACCGCGTCCGCCAGCAGTCGCCCGCGCAGCGTCAGCGCCGCGCGCCCCTCCCCGAACGGGCCCTCCTGGAGCAGCCCGTCCGCCAGCGCCCTGCCGGCCGCCGCGCGCCCCGCCTCCCGCAGCAGCGACAGCGGCACGCCCTCCCGGAGCCGCAGCTCCAGCAGGATCCGCTCCACCCTGCGGTCCTCGTCCGACAGCAGCTCCCGCCCGGCGCCCGGCGACCGTCCGTCCGCCAGCGCCGCCGCGTACGCGCCCGGATGCTTCACGTTCCACCAGCGCACGCCGCCGACGTGGCTGTGCGCGCCGGGGCCCGCGCCCCACCAGTCGGCGCCCCGCCAGTACAGCTCGTTGTGCAGGCAGCGGCCCGCGTCCGAGGTGGCCCAGTTCGACACCTCGTACCAGTCGTAGCCCGCGGCCGACAGGGTCTCCTCGGCGATCAGGTAGCGGTCGGCGTGGACGTCGTCGTCGGTCATCGGGACCTCGCCGCGGCGGATGCGGCGGGCGAGCTGCGTGCCCTCCTCGACGATCAGGGCGTACGCGGAGACATGGTCGGGACCGGCGCCGAGGGCCGCCTCCAGGGAGGCCCGCCAGTCGTCGTCGGACTCCCCCGGTGTGCCGTAGATCAGGTCCAGGTTGACGTGCTCGAAGCCGGCCGCGCGGGCCTCCGCGACACAGGCCTCCGGCCGTCCGGGCGTGTGGGTGCGGTCCAGCACCTTCAGCACGTGCTGCCTGGCGCTCTGCATGCCGAAGGAGATCCGGTTGAAGCCTCCCCGGCGGAGGGTGGCCAGGTAGGCCGGGTCGACCGACTCCGGGTTCGCCTCCGTCGTGACCTCCGCGTCGGCCGCGAGCCCGAACTCGTCCCGGATCGCGCCCAGCATCCGCACCAGGTCACCGGCGGCCAGCAGGGTCGGCGTACCGCCGCCGACGAACACCGTGCGGACCTCGCGCGGGTCGTCGCCGAGGACCTTGCGGGCGAGGCGGATCTCGTCGATCAGGGTGTCGGCGTAGTTGTCGCGGGAGGCGAGGACACCGCCGGTGCCGCGCAGCTCGGTGGCGGTGTAGGTGTTGAAGTCGCAGTACCCGCAGCGGGTCGCGCAGTACGGGACGTGCAGGTAGAACCCGAGGGGGCGGTCGGCGGCCCCGGCGAGCGCGGACGCGGGCAGCGCGCCGTCGGCGGGGACGGGCTCGCCGTCGGGGAGAGCGGAAGGCATGTCCTCCATTGTCCCGTACGGCCGGGGCGGGCGGCGTCGGCCGCGGACGCCCCAGTCCGCTGATGCCGTCGGCCGGTGCGCGCCGGGAGGACCACCAGCGCCGCTCCGGGGCGGGCGGAGCGGGGCCGGGGCAGGTGAAGGGCAGGGCCGGGGGCGGGTCGGGTCGGCCGGGCCCGGGGCGGGTCGGCCGGGGCCGGGGCGGCCGGGGCCGGGGCGGGTCGGCCGGCGCCGGGGCGGGTCGGCCGGCGCCGGGGCGGGTCGGCCGGCGCCGGGGCGGGTCGGCCGGGGCCGGGGCAGGGCCGGGGGCCGCGCCGGCGGTCCGGCCCCCCTCCCCCCGCCCGGGTCACTCCGCCTGGAGCACCAGCAGGGCCAGGTCGTCCTCGGGCGGCTCGCCGCCGAAGTCGTGGACGAGGCAGCGGATGCGGTCGGCGATCAGGTCGGCGTCGAGGCCGGCGCAGCCGGAGAGCGCGGCGGCGAGGCCGTCGCCGTCGTCGAACTGGCGGGAGCCGGAGCGTCGTTCCGTGACGCCGTCGGTGACGCACAGCAGGCTGTCGCCGGGGCGCAGGTCGAGGGTCTCGCTGGTGTAGGTGGCGTCCTCGATCACCCCGAGGAGGGTCTGCGGCTGCGCGGCCGTGGTGACGCCGCCGTCGGGGCCGAGCAGCAGCGGCAGCGGATGGCCGGCGGAGGCGAGGGTGCAGCGGACGCCGCCCTCGAAGGGGGCCAGCTCGCCGTAGAGGAGGGAGAGGAAGCGGGTCTGCGGGCCGTCGGCGGGTCCCGCGGGGCCGACGAAGGCGCGGGCGGCGGCGTCGGCGGCCTCGGTGGCGTCGTCGAGGAGGAGCTGGTTGAGGCGGTCGAGGACGTCGGCGACGCCGTAGCCCTCGCGGGCCAGCAGCCGCAGCCACGGGCGGGCCAGGCCGATGACGACGGCCGCCTCGGGGCCCTTGCCCTGCACGTCGCCCACCGCGAAGCACCAGCGGCCGTCGCCCGCCGGGAACAGGTCGTAGAAGTCGCCGCTCGGCCCGCCCTTCTCGCGCGGCTCGTAGACGAGGGCGCTGCGCAGCCCGGGGATCTCCGCGACCGCGCCGGGCAGCAGTCCGCGCTGGAGGACGGCGCTGATGGTGGCCTGCCGGGCGTACTGGCGGGCCGCGCCGATGGCGAGCGCCACCCGGCGGCCGAGGTCCTCGACCAGTCCGGTGACCTCGTCGGGGAAGCGCAGCAGCCCGACGCGCCCGATGACGAGCGTGCCGAGCGGGCGGCCGCCCGCGACCAGCCGGTAGGCGAGGGCGGCGCCCTGCGGACCGGGTTCGGTGTCCGGCCAGGGGTGGGCGGCGGGCCCGGAGCGCAGGCCGTCGGAAGGGAGCGGCGGGTCCTTCTCCAGGGCTCGGCGGAGTTCCTCGACGTGGTTCTCGCTGACGTGCCAGACACCGGACAGCCACGGACCGGGACCGCCCGCGCCACCACCACCAAAGGTGCCGGCGCCACCACCGGGAGCACCGGCACCTGCGCCGCCCCAGCCGCCTCCGCCGCCCGGGTGGCCGGACGTCCAGCGCCCGCTGACCTCGTCCTCCAGCCACACCGCGCACCAGTCCGCGAGGCGCGGCACGAGCAGCTGGCCGGTGAGCGAGGCGACCAGGTCCTCGTCGAGCTGCCCGGCGAGCAGGTCGGAGGCCTCGGCGAGGAAGGACAGGGCGCCCCGGCCCAGCCAGTCGTGGTCGCGGGCGGAGGGCCGGGGATCGGGGGCGAGGGCCCCGGCGAAGGCGAGCGAGGCGGCGGGCGCGCCGGGGGCGGCGGCCGTGGAGGGCTGGGCAGGGCCCCCTTCGTCGAGCACCACTCCGGGCAGCAGCCGCGCCCACACGGTCTTCGTGCCCCTGCGGTACGTCACCCCCCAGGTGTCGGCCAGCGCGGCGACCAGGCGCAGCCCCCGGCCGTACTCGGGGGTCCCGGGCGCGGACTCGGCGGTGCCGTCGCGCGGGGCGCGGGAGGGGTGGTGGTCGGTGACCTCCACGACGACCGCGCAGCTCTCGGGCTCCTCCTCGAACCGGCAGACCAGGTCGACGTCGGTGCCGGCGTGCACGACGGCGTTGGTGACCAGTTCGCTGACGACGAGTACGGCCGCCTCACCCAGGTCCTGGGCGAGGGGGCCGGTGAGGCCGAGGTCGGTCCACTCCGCCAGCGCGGCCCGTACGAGGTCGCGGGCGGCGCCGGGCGCGAGGGAGCCACCGGACAGGGTCGCGTGCTTCGCCGGTTGTCCACCCCCGTGCGCGGGCGCACCGCCGGGCCGGGACGCGGTCTCCCGCTGCGTCGGAATGGCCCCCATGGGCAGCTCCCCGGACGGTCGGACGATGGGGCTCGGTATGCAGACAGTTCACGCCTGAACCAATGCCGACAGAGTGACAGACCGACCCCGCCCATAAGCAACGAGTTACCGAAGTGGGCCGTGATGAGGGAGAACAGTGCTTCGTAAGTGGTCGAAGACTGGCCGTTCCCGACCGGATATCCGATCACTGCGCCCACTTCCGCACAGAGGCCCGACGCGGGACACCGTGGCCGTACGCGGGACACCGTGGCCCTGGGCTGGACACCGCAAGCCCGACGCGGACACCGCAAAGCCCGACGCGGGACACCGCAGCCGTACACGGACACCGCAGCCCGACGCGGACACCGCAAAGCCCGACGCGGGACACCGCGCGGGCGGCCACCGCGCCCCGGTGACCGCCCGCCCTCTTCTTCCGTCGTCGCCGTGGCCGGCTACGCCTCGCGCGCGCCCGCGTACATCTCGTCGATCAGCTGCTGGTACTCCCGCTCCACGACCGGCCGCTTCAGCTTCAGGCTCGGCGTGATCTCACCGTGCTCCACGTCCAGGTCTCGGGGCAGCAGCCGGAACTTCTTGATGGTCTGCCACCTCTGGAGCCCCGCGTTGAGCTGCTGGACGTACCCGTCGACGAGGGCGACCGTCTCGGGCGCGGCCACCACCTGCGCGTAGGTTCTCCCGCCGAGCCCGTTCTCCTCGGCCCAGGCCAGGATGGACGCCTCGTCGAGGGCGATCAGCGCCGTGCAGAAGTTCCGGTCGGCGCCGTGGACGAGGATGTTCGAGACGTACGGGCACACCGCCTTGAACTGTCCCTCGACCTCGGCCGGCGCGATGTACTTGCCGCCGGACGTCTTGATGAGGTCCTTCTTGCGGTCGGTGATGCGCAGGTAGCCGTCGGGCGAGAGCTCGCCGATGTCACCGGTGTGGAACCAGCCGTCCGCCTCCAGCACCTCGGTGGTCTTCTCGGGCAGCCCGTGGTAGCCCTCCATGACACCGGGGCCGCGCAGCAGGATCTCGCCGTCGTCGGCGATGCGCACTTCCGTGCCGGGCAGCGGCTTGCCGACCGTGCCGGTGCGGTACGCCTCGCCGGGGTTCACGAAGGAGGCCGCCGACGACTCGGTCAGGCCGTAGCCCTCCAGGATGTGGATCCCGGCGCCGGAGAAGAAGAAGCCGATCTCCGGCGCGAGCGCCGCGCTGCCGGACACGCACGCCCGCAGGTTCCCGCCGAACGCCTCGCGGATCTTCGCGTACACGAGCGCGTCGGCCACCTTGTGCTTGGCGCCGAGCCCGAACGGCACGGAGGCCGTCCCGGTGCGCCGGAAGTTGTCCTGCGCGACCTTGGCGTACTCGCGGGCGACCTCCGCCGCCCACTGGAAGATCCTGTACTTGGCGGCGCCGCCCGCGCGGGCCTTGGCGGCGACCCCGTTGTAGACCTTCTCGAAGATGCGCGGCACGGCCGCCATGTACGTGGGCTGCACGACCGGCAGATTCTCGATGATCTTGTCGATGCGGCCGTCGACGGCCGTGACGTGACCGGCCTCGATCTGGCCGGAGGTGAGGACCTTGCCGAAGACGTGCGCCAGCGGCAGCCACAGGTACTGCACGTCGTCGGCGGTGACCAGCCCGGTCGCGGCGATCGCCTTCGCCATGTACGACCAGTTGTCGTGCGGCAGGCGCACGCCCTTGGGGCGGCCGGTGGTGCCGGAGGTGTAGATGAGGGTGGCCAGCTGGTCCCGGGTGATCGCGCCGACCCGCTCCTCGATCAGCTGCGGGTCCTGCTCCAGACGGGCCGCGCCGCGCTTCTCCAGCTCGTCGAGAGTGAGGATCCAGTCGGCGGTCTCCACGTTCTCCAGCCCCGCCGGGTCGACGACGACGACGTGGGTCAGGTCCGGCAGCTCGGCGCGCTTCTCCACCGCCTTGGCGAGCTGGGCCGCGTCCTCGGCGATCAGCACCCGGCTCTCGGAGTCGGAGAGGATGTACGCCGATTCGTCGGCGTTGGTCTGCGGATAGACGGTGGTGGTGGCGGCCCCCGCACACATGATGCCGAGGTCGGCGAGGATCCACTCGATCCGGGTGGAGGAGGCGAGCGCCACCCGCTGCTCGGGCCGTACGCCCAGCTCGATCAGACCGGCCGCGATGGCGTACACCCGCTCGGCCGACTGCGCCCAGCTCAGCGACTTCCAGTCGTCCGGCCCCTGGCCGGCCGGGCCCGGTACGGGATAGCGGTACGCCTCCGCGTCCGGCGTGGCCGCCACGCGCTCCAGGAAGAGGCCCGCGACGGACGGCGGACGGTTCTCGATCAGTGTCTGTGTGTCGCTCACGACATCCTCCGGGGCCCGCGACGGTGCGGCTGGCTCAGTGCGACGGTCGTCTGACTCTGTTGTCTGGCTCTGTCGTCTGGCTCTGTTGTCTGGCTCTGTCGTCTTGCTCGGTGTTCTTGCTCGGTGCTCTTGCTCTGCTCGGTGCTCTTGCTCTGCTCTGTGCTCTTGTTCGGTCGTCCTGCTCTGTGGTCCGGCTCTGTGGTCCGGCTCTGTGGTCCGGCTCTGTGGTCCGGCTCTGTGGTCCGGCTCTGTTGTTGCTCTGCTGTCCGACTCCGTTGTTTAACTCGCGAGTAACTAGCGAGCAGGGTTCAGGGTAAGGGGCGACCGCCCGGCACGTAAGGGGCCACGTACTGTCACTTTCTACAAGTCAACGGAACGGGGCCCGCCGCGCAACCGCGCGACGGGCCCCGGAACCGGACGGGAGGGACGGGCTACTTCTTGCCCTTGCCCGATCCCGCGCTGTCGTCACTGGACAGGACCGCGATGAAGGCCTCCTGCGGAACCTCCACGGAACCCACCATCTTCATCCGCTTCTTGCCCTCCTTCTGCTTCTCCAGCAGCTTCCGCTTACGGGAGATGTCACCGCCGTAGCACTTGGCGAGGACGTCCTTGCGGATGGCGCGGATGGTCTCGCGGGCGATGACCCGCGAACCGATGGCGGCCTGGATCGGCACCTCGAACGCCTGCCGCGGGATCAGCTCGCGCAGCTTGGCGACGAGCCGCACACCGTAGGCGTAGGCGGCGTCCTTGTGGGTGATCGCCGAGAAGGCGTCCACCTTGTCGCCGTGCAGCAGGATGTCGACCTTGACCAGGCTGGAGGTCTGCTCGCCGGTGGGCTCGTAGTCCAGGGACGCGTAACCACGCGTCTTCGACTTCAGCTGGTCGAAGAAGTCGAAGACGATCTCGGCCAGCGGCAGGGTGTAGCGGATCTCGACCCGGTCCTCGGAGAGGTAGTCCATGCCGAGCAGGGTGCCGCGCCGCGTCTGGCACAGCTCCATGATCGAGCCGATGAACTCGGTCGGCGCCAGGATCGTGGCGCGCACGACCGGCTCGTACACCTCGCCGATCTTGCCCTCGGGGAACTCGCTCGGGTTGGTGACGATGTGCTCGCTGTGGTCCTCCATGACCACGCGGTAGACCACGTTGGGCGCGGTGGCGATCAGGTCGAGCCCGAACTCGCGCTCCAGGCGCTCACGGACCACGTCCAGGTGGAGCAGGCCGAGGAAACCGACGCGGAAACCGAAGCCGAGGGCCGCGGAGGTCTCCGGCTCGTAGACGAGCGCGGCATCGTTGAGCTGGAGCTTGTCCAGGGCCTCGCGCAGCTCGGGGTAGTCGGAGCCGTCCAGCGGATACAGGCCCGAGAAGACCATGGGCTTGGGGTCCTTGTAACCGCCCAGCGCCTCCGTGGCCCCCTTGTGCTGGCTGGTGACGGTGTCACCGACCTTGGACTGGCGGACGTCCTTCACACCGGTGATCAGGTAGCCCACTTCGCCGACACCCAGACCGTCGGCGCCGAGCATCTCCGGCGAGTTCGTCCCGATCTCCAGCAGCTCGTGCGTGGCGCCCGTCGACATCATCCGGATGCGCTCGCGCTTGTTGAGCTGCCCGTCGATGACACGGACGTACGTCACCACGCCCCGGTACGAGTCGTACACGGAGTCGAAGATCATCGCGCGCGCGGGGGCGTCCTTCACCCCGACCGGGGCGGGGATCTCGGCGACCACCTTGTCGAGCAGGGCCTCGACCCCGAGACCGGTCTTCGCGGAGACCTTCAGCACGTCGGCGGGATCGCACCCGACGAGGTTGGCGAGCTCCTCGGCGAACTTCTCGGGCTGCGCGGCCGGCAGGTCGATCTTGTTGAGCACCGGGATGATCGTGAGGTCGTTCTCCATCGCCAGGTACAGGTTGGCGAGGGTCTGGGCCTCGATGCCCTGGGCGGCGTCCACGAGGAGGATGGTCCCCTCACAAGCGGCGAGCGACCGCGAGACCTCGTAGGTGAAGTCGACGTGCCCCGGGGTGTCGATCATGTTGAGGATGTGCGTGTTGCCCTTGTCCTGGGTGGGCGCCCAGGGCAGGCGCACGGCCTGGGACTTGATCGTGATACCGCGCTCGCGCTCGATGTCCATGCGGTCGAGGTACTGGGCACGCATCTGCCGCTGCTCGACCACACCGGTCAGCTGGAGCATCCGGTCGGCGAGCGTGGACTTGCCGTGGTCGATGTGCGCGATGATGCAGAAATTGCGGATCAGCGCCGGGTCGGTACGGCTCGGCTCGGGCACATTGTTAGGGGTCGCGGGCACGCAGGGTCCTGTCTCTTGAGGCGCCTTATGCCTCGGGTCGGATCTATACGTAGGCTCCATGGTCCCACGCGTGGCGACCGGAAGCCGGTTTGGGCCGTTCTCCGGGCCACTGGTAGCCTGGGTGGCTGTGTCTCATGCCCTCTCAGCCTGAGGCACGTCCAAGAAATCACCTGGTACGGGACCCGCGCGGCCCCGTGCCTGAACCTGTAAAGGCTCATTCGTGGCGAACATCAAGTCCCAGATCAAGCGGATCAAGACCAACGAGAAGGCCCGGCTGCGCAACAAGGCCGTCAAGTCCTCCCTGAAGACCGCGATCCGCAAGGCCCGTGAGGCCGCTGCCGCGGGTGACGTCGAGAAGGCCACCGAGTACCAGCGCGCCGCCGCGCGTCAGCTCGACAAGGCCGTCTCCAAGGGCGTCATCCACAAGAACCAGGCCGCCAACAAGAAGTCGGCGCTTGCTTCCAAGGTCGCGTCCCTCAAGGGCTGAACCTGCTTCTTGATCTGACCGGTCCCCGGGGCACCAGGGACCGAACCGCCGGAAGGACCCAGAGCGGGCCCTCTCTCATCCGCTCCCGACCGGAACCCACGGATCCGCGCGCGGCCTGCGTTCGCCACGCGGGCGCGGATCCAGCAGCGTGAACCGAAGGCCCCGGCTCCTCCACCCTTCCCCAGGGCGGGAGCCGGGGCCTTCGGCGTGTCCGCCGGGGAGCGTAAGGGTTCGGCCGGGAGCGGACGGGGGCGGTGGAGGGGTTCGGCCGGGGGACGGAGGAGGGGTTCGGCCGGGGGACGGAGGAGGGGTTCGGCCGGGGGACGGAGGAGGGGTTCGGCCGGGGGACGGAGGAGGGTGGGTCGGAGGAAGTACGACGCGGTCACGACCAGAACGCGTCGCTCTTGTCCATGTCCTCGACGCACTCGTCAAGGTCGGTGATCTTCTCCCCGACGATCCGGAAGACGATCCCTCCGTTCCCGTCGATGTGCCCGGCGCCCCGGTCCGCCGTGACCCGGTGGACGGAGACGGCGTGCCCACGGCCGTCGACGAACACATTGAGCAGGGCGACCCGGAACGACCCGTCCGTGTCCGAGAAGAGCCGGCGGTAGTACCCGTCGATGATCGAGTCGATCCCCTTGTGATCACCCGACAGCGGATGGGAACCGGGCACATGGTGCGTGCAGTCCCCGGTCATCATGGCGCGAAGGCTGTCCATGTCTCCCCGCATGAAAGCGTCGTAGCCCTTGCGGACGAGCAGCGCGTGCGGGTGTTCAGCCATGACGACCGCCACCTTCCCACTCCGGCGATGAACGGCTGACACGCACGATTCTCCTCCGCAGGGAGCGAAGGGCCACTGGAGACCGGCGCGGCACGGGCCTTCTAGGCGCGACCTCGGGAGCGAGCCGCCCGTGCGATCGTCACCACGGCCTTCTCCAAGGCGTACTCGGGATCGTCCCCGCCGCCCTTGACGCCCGCGTCGGCCTCGGCCACGGCCCGCAGCGCGGCCGCGACCCCGTCCGGTGTCCAGCCCCGCATCTGCTGGCGCACCCGGTCGATCTTCCACGGCGGCATGCCCAGCTCCCGCGCGAGGTCCGCCGGCCGGCCGCCGCGCGCGGAGGACAGCTTGCCGATCGCCCGCACGCCCTGCGCGAGCGCACTGGTGATCATCACGGGTGCGACGCCGGTGGCCAGCGACCAGCGCAGCGCCTCCAGCGCCTCGGCGGCCCGCCCCTCCACGGCCCGGTCGGCGACGGTGAAGCTCGACGCCTCGGCCCGCCCGGTGTAGTACCGCCCGACGACCGCCTCGTCGATGGTCCCCTCGACGTCCGCGACCAGCTGCGAAACGGCGGACGCCAGCTCCCTCAGATCGCTGCCGATCGCGTCGACGAGCGTCTGGCACGCCTCGGGCGTGGCGGACCGCCCGGTCGCCCGGAACTCCTGGCGCACGAACGCCAGCCGGTCCGCCGGCTTGGTCATCTTCGGACAGGCCACCTCGCGCGCCCCCGCCTTGCGCGCGGCGTCCAGCAGTCCCTTCCCCTTGGCCCCGCCCGCGTGCAGCAGCACGAGCGTGATCTCCTCGGCGGGCGCCCCGAGATACGCCTTCACGTCCTTGACCGTGTCGGCGGACAGGTCCTGCGCATTGCGGACGACCACGACCTTGCGCTCCGCGAACAGCGAAGGGCTGGTCAACTCGGCGAGCGTGCCCGGCTGCAACTGGTCCGAGGCCAGATCACGCACGTCCGTGTCGGCATCGGCCGCCCGCGCGGCGGCCACCACCTCCTGCACGGCACGGTCGAGCAGAAGGTCCTCCTGCCCCACAGCCAGCGTCACGGGAGCAAGAGGGTCGTCATTCGCAGTCTTCCTGGGCATCGGGTCAAGCATGGCACGCGGCACTGACAGCCCCGGCCTACCAGGGGGGCTCCCCCTCCCCCCGCCCGCCCTCCCTCCCTCCCCGGAGCCTCCTACGGCTCCTCCCGCCACCCCTCCCACTCCCCCGCGAACGCGTCCAACTCCTGCGGGTCGAGGCGCTCCTCCTCGTCCCGCAGTACGACCAGCCACTGCGCGTCCTCCGCGTCGTCCTCGCCGGCCAGCGCGTCCCGGACGACCTGTGGCTCCTCCCGCAGCCCGAACCGCTCCGCGAGCGCCTCGACCGCCTCCTCGGCGGCATCACGATCGGGCAGCACCAGCACATGTCTCACATCGCTCACGCAGCCATTTTCGGCTACGCCCCACACCACCGGCCCCGAGCCCCGGCCCCTTGGCACCGGCATGGATTCTGGCACCGGCACCGGCTAGACAGCCGTCCCCGCCGCCCGCACCACCGGCACCCGGTCCAGGGAGATCCCGAACCGCTCCCGGTACACGGCCAGTACCTCCTCGTCCCCCGCCACCTCCCGTTCCGCACTGCTCCCGTCGGCGGACGTCGTCTTCAGCCGGCGCCCGCTGAGCGTGATCCTGCCTCCCTCCTGTGTGACCCGCGAGCACACCAGCGATCTCGTGAAGTGCGAGTCCGGCGAGGTCCGGTGCCACCAGGCTCCGGCAAGGAAGTCGCCCAGCAGCCGGGGCCGCACCTCCAGCCGGTAGGCACGCGTGCCGTTGCGATGGACGTCCACGTCGGCGCCCGGGGCCCCGTTCCCGGATCCGGCGAGCCGTCCGGCCCCGCCCTTCACCCCGGCCCCGTCCGGTCCGGCCTCCGCGATACGGAACAGACCTCCGGGGTCCTGCTGTTCACCCCGGTGCTCCCACCGGAGCGGGTAGTGGCTGTGCGCCCCGAATCCGACGTCGGCCAGCCACTCCCCGGCGTCCACCGTCCGCACCAGCAGCGCGAGGTGGTCGTAGGGGATACCGAGCCGCCCCTCCTCTCCGTACACCCGGCCCGCGAGCAGTGTCACGTCGAAGCCCACCGCCCGCAGCAGCGCTGAGAACGCCCCGTTCAGCTCGTAACAGAACCCGCCCCGCCCCGCCATCACCACCTTCTCGACCAGCCGCTTCTCCTCCAGCACGATCTCCTCGCCGAGATGGACCGAGAGGTTCTCGAACGGGACGGTCTGCAGGTGCCGCAGTTGCAGCTCCCGCAGCACGTCGGCGGTGGGCCATGCCGGATACGCGACCCCGAGACGGCGCAGATAGGCGTCCAGCAGGGGGGCGTCGAGGGTCGAGGTGTCGATCTGGGCGGAGTGCATGTCCTCAGTCTCCCGCCACCCGCAGCTCCGCGCCCGTACCGGCGACCGCGAGTGCCCCGTCCAGGTCGGTCCGCAGCACCGTCGCCCCTGTGGCCCGCAGCGCCGCCACCGTGCCGGGAGCGGGATGCCCGTAGGGGTTGTCCTCGCCGCACGAGATCAACGCCAGCCGCGGCGCCACGGTCCGTATCAGGTCCGGGTCCTGGTAGGCCGAGCCGTGGTGGGCCACCTTCAGCACGTCCACCCCGTCGAGCAGCCCGGCCGCCGGAGACCGTGCCAGCGCCCGCTGTGCCGGGGGTTCCAGGTCCCCGAGCAGCAGCATCCGCAGCCCGCCCGACCGCACCAGCAGCGTCACGCTCGCGTCGTTCGGCCCCTCCGGCTCGGGCACCGCGCGTCCTGGGGGTGTCGCCCCGCCCGGACGCCGCCCGGTGCCGGCGGGAGGCCACAGCACCTCCCAGTCGAGGCCGCCGAGACGCCGGCGCTCCCCGGCCGCCGCGCGCGCCAGCGGAATCCGCCGTTCCCGTGCCTCCCGCCGCACGGACTCCACCTGGTCCACCGGTTCCTCGAACCCCGTCGTCTCGATCGCGCCCACCGACCGTCCCCGCAGCACGCCCGGCAGTCCCGCGACGTGGTCGGCGTGGAAGTGGGTGAGCACGACGAGGGGGATTCGGGTGATGCCGAGCGTGCGCAGGCACCGGTCGACCCGTGCCGGATCGGGTCCGGCGTCCACCACCACGCCGGTTCCGGCGCCCGCCGCGAGGACCGTCGCGTCGCCCTGGCCCACGTCTTCCCTGTCAAGTTCTGCGTGTAGATCCTCCTGAGCTCCAGGGGCCCAGATCAGGTGGGGAGCACGAAGGGCAGGAACGCAAGTTTGATCTCGCGTGCGGTGTCACCGCTGGTGTGAAAGACGAAGTCGTAGCGTTCTTCCTCCGCATGCTCGCCGTCCCGCTTGTAGTTCGGGTGCTCACGGAACTTGGCGACGGCCTTCGGAAGGATGTCCGAGACCTGTCCTGTGCGGATGAAGAGAAGCAGCGCCGCTTTGGTGTCGCGCCAGGTCAGATAGCCGAGGAGCTGATCAAGGGTGGTCGTGATCGTTTTCGGGCCTCTCCAGATCTTGCACTCCCCGATGAAGACGTGTCGGTCTCCTGAGCGGATCAGGATGTCGGTCTTCCCGGTGTTGTTGAAGACCTCACCTGCCGCCTCGCCTTCGAAATGGCTGTTGAGGTTCACCAGAAGAAGATCGCGGATGAACTCTTCCCCGAGCCGCGCGGCGGCAGACGGGCTGCGCTCTAGCTGGTTGCGGGAATTTCGCAGGATGCGCAGCGCCTCTTCGTATTGCGCCTCAGCGAGTGCAGGTTCGGGCTTGAACGGGCTGCTTGGTGGCGCAGTGCGGACGGGGATGATCTTTTTGCGAGCGACGGGGATCGCGTAGGTCGCAGCGTCCGCCCGTTTGCGAACGGGGAACCCCAGTGATCCCTCCAGGTTCCGGTTCGCCAGTAGGGATGCCTTTCGGGCCTGCACTTCCTTCGTGGCCTGCTGCTCCGCCTGTCCGTTGTAGGCCCTGATCTGGACCGCAGCCCAGCCGAGCCACCTTTCGATGTCCGTGATTTGCAGGTCCAACCCCTGGCGGACCTGTTGGGGCGTCTGTCCGGTCGGGCCCGTCCAGTGGATCCGCAGTTCGTTGTTCAGCACTTCCCCTCGGGGCGGATTGAAGTTGAACTGATTCGGGCGGAGCGAAAAGACGTCGCGTAGGCCGGTAAACGGAACAGAGATCGTTACCACTCGCTGGGTGACACGCACATGCTCACCGAACTGGTGCTCGGCGATCAGCCTGTCTTCCGATCTTTCAAGGGTGATGCCGTCGCGGTCGATGGCCGGCGCTTCGATCCGGAACTCTTCGAGAAGCTCCTCGATGACATCGCGGTCAGGGGTGGCCAGCAGACGATCTTCGTTCCACCCCATGACCGCATTGGCGATCTTGCCGAGTTGGTGACGAAGGCTGTCGTCGAGGTCGCCGTTGCTGAACAACGCGCTTGTGGTGTTCATCCGATCAGTCTGACGCAGGGCACTGACAGTCCGAGTGGCTGAAAGGCGGGGCCGACGAAAGGCCGGAGGGCCGCAGTTGAACACTGCGGCCCTGGCAGGAACGGCGGCTAGTGGCGGTTCAGTTCTCGCGCTCTGTCCCCTTTTCGCACTAGTGACCCGCGCAGAGACCCTTGTCGCCGATCACGGTCTGAACGGGTGAAGGCGAAGGACAGAGCCGCCGCCGTGATCGAGAAGACTACGGACATGGCGGCCGACACCCACCCGGACGAGCGTCCGTCCTGCATAGAGAACACGACGACGAAGGCCATCAGAACAAGGGGGAAGCTCGCGGCCGTCGAGGCCGCCGTGAGGAAGGACCTCTTGGGCTCGGTGCGGCGTTCGGAAGGAACCGAAACCCCAGGCTCGGCAGACTTCGGTTCGACGACCTGCTGGGGGGCGGTGAAGTTGAGACGGCCTTCGTTGTGGATGTGGAAGACAAGTGGTTGACCGTCTCCGACTTCACGGGCATCAGGGCTCGCCTCCGCCTCCTCGATGATCAGCTCAATGCGTGCGGCCTCAGCCGGATCCTCATGCATCCTCTGAAGGGCCTGCATGAACGACGCGACTCGCTCGTCCTCCGAGGGGAATCCCTCCTGGTTGGTGTTCACTGCTCCTCCTCCCCAGTCTTGGTGATCTGGCCGTCGGCTTTCGCTCTCAGCTTCCGCAGGGCATCTCGCGTGTAGCCCTTGACCGTCCCCTCTGACACGCCCATAGCGGCGGCGGCCTCCTTGACGCTCATCTGCTTGATGAAGCGGTGGTGGAGGGTCTCGCGTTCCTTGGGTGACAGCTCCTGGAGAACCTGACCGAGGTAGATCCGATTGATGATCTCCTGGTATTCGTCTCGGTCGTCGGGGACGTCGATGTCGCCGTGGTGGCGGTGTTGCTCGTGTTCCCCGTCCTGTCTCCACCACCGCTTGCACTCGTTGGCCGCCACCCTGTAGGCGTAGGCCATGTAGTTCTCGTTCCTAACCTCGAAGTTTCGTGACGGTCCGCCGACGGAGTCGGTGGACCGTTTTCGTGCCGTGGGCTGAGGCTGTGCAGGCGGAGGGCCCGAGTGTCGCCTCGGGATGGCGCCGGATTCCACTGCTCTGGGTGTTGAGGTGCTGTCGAAGGGTCGGGAATCTGCTGGTCAGCCGGGGTCGGGTAGTTGGGTGATCCGGTCGAGGGCTGCGGTGATGTGAGATGTCCAGGGCCGGTGCCGGGCCAGGCGGAGGATCCGCCGACGGCCGGTGGTCACGAGCTGTCCGGCCGCGGTGAACAGGCGGAGCCGCAGTCGGCGGGGCTCCCAGAGCCTGGCCTTGCCCGTCAGCGCGAGCATCGGCATCCAGGCCAACAGGTCCAGTGCGATCTGCACGATCTCCAGCCAGACCCGGTTCTGAGCCGTGCGGTGCAGAGGGAGATTGCGCAGGCCGGTGGCCCGGGCGGCACGGATGCGGTCCTCGGCCCGTGCCCGCAGCCGGTGACGGAGCTCGAGCTCGGCGATCGGCCGGCCCGAGGTGTTGGTGGCGAAACAGGTCAGCCGCATTCCGTCCGCGTCCGTAAGCCGCAACTGTGCCCCGGGGTGCGGACGTTCCTTCCTGACGATCAGCCGCAGGCCCTTAGGCCAGCCGTCCAGGACGTCGCCGGTGAGTTCGGCGACCCAGGCGCCGTCGCGGATCTCGCCGCCGGTCTCGACGGCTGGCGTCCAGGCCGAGGCCGGAATCTTCAGCACGTGCTGGTGGACCTGCTCGGTGATCACCATGCCGACCGAGTAGGACAGCCACCGTCCCCGCTGAGCGAGCCAGGCGACGAAGTCGTGGGTGCCGCCCGCGGAGTCGGTGCGGATCAGGGTCCGGCGCCCGCACCGGTACTTCTTCGGCAACTGGTCCAGGGCCAGTCGGGCGGCGGTGATGTGGTCGGCCGCCGTGTTCGATCCCGCGTTGCCTGGGCGGAGGAGAGCTGCGACGGGCTCTCCGGTCCCTCCGGGGCCGTGGTCGACGAACCCCATGAGCGGGTGGTGGCCGTAGGTCTTCTTCCAGGTCGGGGCGGCGTCCTGCTTGTCGGAGTGCGCGACGACCAGGACCCCGTCCAGGTCCACGATCACCTGCCCGCCGGCATCTGGAGCCTGCTCGCCGGCCAACTCCCAGACTCTTTTGCGAACTTCGGAACGTGCGGCGCGGATCGCGGTCAGTGCCTTCTCGCCCGAGGCGGCGAGGGCGTCGATCAGCCGGGAGACTGTCGGGTCGGAAGCCACCGGGCCGAACACGTCCGGTTCGGCTCGCAGCATGCCGATGTCGGCCAGGCAGTCGCCGCCGAGTGCGACGGCCAGGGCCACATCCAGCAGGACCTTGCCCGGATCGTGCACGGCCCGCGGCTTGCGCCACGGTGTGAGTCCCGCCGATATCGCCGCGTCCAGGCCGGACTTGCGGACCGTCTCGACCAGCAGCACCGACCCGGCCTGCGAGACCACCCCACGGCCGCCGCCCTCGACACGGACACGCGGGTACGACCCGCTACTCTTCTTCACCTGGAGAGTGCTTCTTTCCTTGCAGCTGACAGGACCCTCGACAAGTCCCATCGTTGCAGGTCAGCAGCACTCTCCATTTATTTGATCAAGACCCGGACAGACCCACTCGCGAAAGCGCGAGGCTAAGGCGATGCCAGCGGATACGAAGTGCGGCGAAGACGTCGTTAACGATCTCCTCAGCAACCTGGCGTGGGATGCCTCGGCGAATGAGGGAGCCCAGCATCACGTGCGAGTGCTCGCGGAACAGGTCGATGACCTCGTTGTCGTACTGTTCCCTCTCGTTCACTGGGGCTACTCACCCACCAGGTGGCCGTCCTGGCCCTGGTGATTCGGCAGCACCACGGGGCTGGCGCTGATGCCCGGGCCGAGAGCGGGCGGCGACGCCGGAGAGCTGGTGTGGTCACTGTCTCGCGGCAGCGAAGCTCCCGTCGGCGCCGCGCTGTTGGGGTCGCCGTTCTGCAGGAGCGGAGCAACGCGGATGACCCGGGTGCGGCCGCCCTCCTCGGATTCCATGAAGTCGACGCCCGGCTTCAGCATCGGAATCACGTTCGCGGTGGCCGCGTTGCGCTCGCGCTCCAGCTCGATGGCCGTGCGGCTCTTGGTCCGCTCGGTCATGTATCCCCAGAAGCCTCCGTCACGACGGAAGAGGCGCATGGCGAAGGTCAACAGTCCCATCTGGTTCTCTCGCTCTCGTGGCCGACGTTTCACCAGTCACAAGTCGAGTCCGAGCAGATTGGTGGGGGGCATCTCCCTGATTTTTTTTGTGACAGGTCCCACGAACAACTCTCAGCCGAGCAGTGTGTGACGAACCAGCAGGTCAGATGCCGGGTCGGGGCTGGGAGGGCAGGAGACGGAGAATGCCTGGCCGCTCGGCCAGTTGTTGGCGGAGCTGGCGGTTCTCCATGACGGCCTGGTGCAGGGCTCCGACGAGAGCCTGATTGTCCGACCGGATCTGTCGCAGTTCCTCGGCGTCCGCCTCCCGAAGTTCCTTGAGCTTTCTGACCTGTTCACGGAGACGCTTCTCGCTGTCGGGGGTCTGTCCGCGGGCGCGCACCTTGCCGTAGAACTCGTTCTTGAGGTCCGGGTGGCGCTGGGTGAGAGCGTTTCGGGGAACTTGGGCTTCGGCGGCGAGGGCGACGATGGTCAGGGCGCCGTTGGAGTGTTCGGGGGTGCCGGCGAAGATGCGGTGCATGGCCGCGCGGATGCGGTCGCGTTCGTCGGGTGCGGGGCTCATGCGGGTTTCTCCTGGAGCGTGATCCGGGTCTGGTCGTGCTGTTCGGCGAGGTGGCGCAGGCCGGCGGCTTTGTTCTGGAGGCGGTCAGCGAGCGGTGCGGGGACCATCGGGGACACGGCCTGTTTCTCCAGCTCTTCCGCCTGGACGATGAGTTGCTCGGCCTGGAGGTCGGTGCGGGCGATGTTGGCGCAGGCCGAGACGCACCGGTCGAGACGTGGTGTGTCGTGGGGGCCGATGCGGTGGCAGAGGGCCTTGTCCCGGTTGTAGACGCAGAGCAGAAGGGCGTGAGGGTTGTCGTGGACTGCGAGGGCGGGGTTGCGCAGGAGGTCACGGGCCTGGCGGACGGTGATGGCGGTGCCGGCGAAGGCCGGTGCCTGGGTCGCGGCGTGGAGGGCCCGGCGGGCGGCGGGTCCGGAGAGTCCGCTGCCAGTGGCGAGGTCTTCGTGGAGGTCGGCGAGGGTGTCCGCGGTGGCAAAGGCGGTCTCGATGTCGAGGAGTTCGTGGATGCCGTCGCGGCTGCGGGAGGCATAGCCGCCGCTGATGGTGGTGCGCATGTGGCCGTACTGGATGGCGAGGGCGACCAGTCCTCCGGGGCGGCGGGCTATGTGCCAGGCCAGGGTGCGTCTAAAGCGTAAGGACACGACGGCACCGTGCCGGTCCTCGGGGACGGCTTCGTGCGGCCGGCCCAGCTTCTTCGCGAGCTCGTTCACCCAGGAGACGAAGTCACCGATGCGCTGGCCGAAGGAGATGGCCGTCAGGGAGCCGTTCTTCTTGCGCTGGGTAGCGAAGTCGTGGGTCGTCGCATCGAAGAGCAGGGCCCCGTCGGGGACGATGCGTTCGAGGACGCGGATTGCTTTGACCACGGGGGTGATCGCGACCCAGGGGACCTCTCGTTCCATGCCGCTGGAGAGGTGGTTGCCATCTTCGCCGCGGGCGGTCTTGAAGACGTGCCCGTAGATCAGGTGGCGGCCGGAGGCCACCGGCGGGCAGCAGCCGGAGCGGAGCCCGAGCACCTCGCCGGTCCTCATCCCGGTGAGGTAGCCCAGGACGATGAACGCGGCCGTGCCCAGGTGGCGCATCAGCGTGTGGGTGTCGGAGTAGTTGATGTGTTCGGTCCAGGGCCGTCCGGCGACCGTGCCCGTGATCTGTGTCGGCAGGGGGCAGCGGATGTCCGGTGATCGGGCGAGGTGTTCCTTGCGTCCCGCGCGGCGCATGGCGTTTTGGACTTGCAGGGTCGCGGCTCCGGTAACTGCGGCGATGTAGGTGGTGGCCAGTGCGCGGCCGCGTGCGTGGTGGACGGTCGGGAAGGGGAGGCCGTGGGCCATGAGGCCGTCGAGGTAGGCCTTGGCGGCGGCCAGTCCCTCGGCGGTGGAGGGGTTGTTCTCGCCCGTCTCTTTCAGCTTCTGGTAGTCGCGCCAGGAGGCGAGGATGTCCTCGGAGAAGTCCTCGACCACGCGCAGGGCCCAGACGAGCAGCGGGCCCATGGTCGCTTCACTGATCGGCTCGGTGGCGTTCTCGCCGCCGCCGCTCGCTGCGGGCAGGTAGTCGTCGACGCCTTCCCGCAGCCAGGGCGGCTCTCCGATGCCGAGAGGATCGGGGCCGTCGGCATCGAAGGCCCAGAGCCGCAGCAGCGCGCTGAGCCGGTACTGGACTGAGGAGCGGCTCAGTTCTCCTCCATCAAGCAGGCCATGGCTGTAGTCGAGGAACGTCTCGGTCGTGCAGGCCGCGAGCGTCGTGATGCCCCGGCCGGTGAGCCAGGAGGCGAACTGCCGCCAGATGAGCACGGTCTGGTAGATGCCGGTCGGGGACTGGCGAGTGCGCCAGGCTCCGATCCGGCCGGTCACGAATGTCTCGGGGAGGCTCCTGTTGATCAGCTGCCAGGCCAGATGACGGAGTTCCTCCCGCAGAGCCGGCGGGAAGGGCTCCCAAAGGATCGTGTGGCGGTCCGCGCTGGGGTTGTCGATGAGCGGCAGCAGCGGCCAGCGGTCGTCGCCGAAGCGGGCGATGGGCCCGGGCTCGGCCGCGACCACCAGGTGGCCGGGGATGACCGACGTGTCCGGGCCGGGCAGCAGCACAAGGTCGTGGGCGGGGGAGGTCACAGGTCGAAGGTTCCGTTCAGGAGCTGGTCGATCATCTCGCGGTCCGTGTCGGTGGCGGCGGTCAGGGCCGCGTCCCAGACCGCGGGCCCGAGCCGGTGGCGGAGGTCTTCGAGCCGGGCGTGGGCTTCGGACCAGTCCGCCGTCCAGACATCGGTGTCCAGGACGCCCCGGAGGTTCTCCAGCGCGGCATGCAGGTGGGTGAGACGGGGGTGATGGGCCGGGGCGACCCGGGCGTTCGGGCAGGCGGTGCAGAGCAGGAACGAGGCCCGGCAGTTCGTTCCGCCCGGGGTGAAGGGGCTGCCGGTGTAGTCGTGGCAGCCGGCCGTCGCGGTCTCCTCATCGTCTGGGTGCGGAGCGTCCACCAGCTCGGCGCGGAAGACCGTGCGGCGGGCCGTTTCCACTGCGGCCTCGGCTCCGGCGGCGATCACCGGGATCGCGGCCTGGTGGGCCTGGGGGTCAGGGAGCACGTAGATGCTGTCGTGGGTGTCCTGGCTGTTCTGGGCGGGTCCGCGGCGGTGGACCACGTTGACTGTTTTGCGGCTGCGGCGCATCACCGAGCCCGGCAGGCCCAGGCGGGATGACCATTGCGACACGTTGTGCGTGCTCAGGCCCAGGGTGAATGGCCCGATCTTCGAACCTGCGAGGTCACCGAGCGGCCGGTGCTGGCCTGCGTGCTCGTGCCAGACGATCAGGCGGTCCCGACTCGCTCCGGCCTGCGTGGTGAATGCGCGCGCGTGCGTGGTGGCCTCCAGCGCTTCTGTGATCAGCCGGCCCGATGAGGCGGCGCCGAAGTCGGCGAGGTTGCGGGTCTCGTGGTGCAGGTTGCCACCGCGGCGTCGTTTCTCCAGCTCGACGCGATAGATCAGCGTCCCGTTCGCCTCCGAGTCCGGGGTCGCGCGGGGCGCGGGCATCTCGCAGACCGTCGTCGCGTTCACCCCGTACTCGGTCACCAGCAGCACGGCCAGCGCGCAGGCCTCCCCCCGGCCCAGATAGAGCCGCATCCAGGTATGCTCGGCGCCTTCGCCGCCCAGCACCCGTGCGACGCGGGTGACCGGGCGCCACCGACTGTGGCCTGAGGGGAAGTTCTCCTGCAACGGAACGTTGCCTGTGCGCGCCAGAGTGTCCAGTGCCTCGCCGGTCATCCATTCCGGGCTCCCGGGCGGCAAGCGGCCCTCGCGCCACCCGGTGAGCATGCGGGTGTTCTCGCGGATCCGCAGCAGCGCGGTCCGGAAGACCCTCCGTGCGGTGCGGCGGACCTCGTCGAACTCCTCCGGTGTGTAGGCCTTCTCCTGCGTCTTCACCCGGCGCATCCGCTTGGCCATAGCCTCGCGTGTGGCCGCGCTGAGCCGGGGATCGCCCCGCAGCAGGCTCGCGATCTCGCGATAGCTCTTGTAGCCGGTCACCGCGGCTGGGCGGCTCAGCCGCCAGGCGTTCCAATGGGCCGGTGTCAGATCAGGTATGTCGTCGGGCATGCGTTGCTCGCCGACGAGGAACTTGCTGAAGGCGCGGATGGAGTACCAGTTGCCGCGGCTGGTCTGGTAGGAGTCCCAGCCTCCGCCGGGAGCACAGCGCGCGGCGAACAGCGCGGCCAGCGAGCGCTGCATCGCCGCTGATACGGGCAGCTCGGCGAAGTCGAAGGTGGCGGTGTCCCCCTGGCGGTCGCGGTGGTGGACGACAAGTGTGGTGGGCGCCAGGACCGCGGGCCGGTGGTGGGGACCATCCGGCAGAGCGGCCTTGCGGCCGCGGCGGCTCATGCCGGCTCCAGGAGGGTGTCGACGTCCTGGATGCCTTCACTCTCCTGAGCGATGCGGGCCAGCAGCGAGGTCACCCAAGCGTCGGAGCGTGCCCCTCCCGAATGGTCGTCCGGCGGTGTGGGGTCCGCAAGCAAGGCCCGCAGCTGAAGGTCCGCGACCGGGGCGAGATAGATGTTCCGGGTCGTCTCGACCTGCGCGTGGCCCAGCAAATCCTGGACCATCCGCCAGGGATCGCCGTAGAGAAGCCGGAAGTCTCTGCGTTCCTCTGGTGTCAGGCCTAGGCGCTGGTCCATCACGAAGTGCAGCACCACGAGCATGTGCAGGGCCATGCTGTGCCGGCACATGTGCGGCGTGCAAAACGGCGGCTCGGCCATCACCTCGCCGAGGACCTCCCGGCAACGCTCCGACGCGGAGCGGAAGACGTTCTCCCACGACAGAGGGTGAAACGGCAGCCCCTGCTCGTTCAGCCACAACCACAAGGGCTCCGGCCCCTCCGGGCCCTCGGTAAACAGCGTCATCCGCTCCGCAACAGTCGCCTCCGTCAACGGCGTCTGGCCCGCCACCCCGTCCTGGTCGACCCAGTGCAGCAACCGCCGGGCGAAGCCCGTCTGGTGTGTGACGACCCGCCGGACGAGAAGGCCGTCGTACCGGCCCTTCTCTTGAGCGCGTCGCACCGCCGCCGCCCGCGTCGACTCCACGTAACCCTCCACCGCGCCGACCACGGGGGCCGCGACGTAGAAGGTCCGCGCCCGCTTCGACTTCGTGACGGTCCTGGCCAGCCTGCCCGTGTAGTAGCGGCCGCTGCCCAGCTCCGTGCGGGGCATCTCGAAGGTCAGCAACGACGCGGCCTCCGTCAGTCGCATCCCCGACGACATCAGCACCTCGGCGAAGCTTGTGTTGCGGTCCTCCAGACGCCCCCGCCAGCTCGGCGACGGCACCCCGGACGCGGTGTGCCCACGTAGCCCCACATCGGCCCACCTTCGAAAGGCCCGCGGCGTCAGCCAACGCACGTTGCTGGCCTTGGCGTTCTTCGCGCGCGCCTCAGGAATCGCGATCACCTCGCCGTGCCGGCCGACCGCCGATCGCATGACCACCGGACTCACCGCGATGTGCCCGTGTGCGGCCGCCCACCCGTAGAGGCGGGTGATCGCCGCAAGGCCCCGGTTCCACCGGTCCGGGCCCACCTTGTTCGGGTTCCTCGGAGACCGCGTCCGCCAGTCCTCGAAATCCCAGAGATCGTCTGCCGTGGCCTGGGTCCAGACCACGCCCCGGCTCCATAAGAAGTCGAAGAACACGCAGTAGTCCAAGGTGTAGTTGCGCTTCGTCTCCGGCTCCAGCCGCGCGAACGACGACCGGCACAAGTACGCGCCCAGCAACTCGTCGATCCGGCAGTCCGGCGACAACAGGATCGGGTCTCCCGGATGGATCCCTGTGCGCTCTTCCCGTTCCGACAGGTCCGTCCAGTCCGCCAACTCAGGTACACGATCGGGTACAACGACCCGCTTCTCCGGTACCCAGTACACACGCCAACCAGGCACGTACCACCCCCACAAGATCCGCTTCAACACGTAGATCCAACAGGGAAAAGGCAGCACAGCGCCAGCCGCCAGCCGGGAGGCGGCCACCCGGTGATCACCCGGGTCAGGGGTGGCGGCTGCGTCACCACGAGCAGGAGCAGCACCCCGCAGGCCGCGCACCACCCCGGATGCCGCAGCATCCGCCGGCCGAGTGGCACCGCGCCGGCCGTGACGAGGGCCAGCAGCAGCGCCCCGGCCCAGCCGTCCGGCCAGTCCACCCCCGCTCCGGGCAGTGCCGCCCCGGTCCGTGCGACGCCCGCGATCCACTCGGCGGGCCAGCTCGCGCACCAGGCCAGTGCCTCGGCCACCGGCAGGGCCACCGGTGCCGCCGCCAGTGCCGCGAATCCCAGCACGGTGGCCGGTGCCACCGCGAACTCCACGAGGAGGTTGCACGGCACCGCGACCAGGCTCACCCGTGCCGACAGCACCACCACGACCGGCGCGCACACGACGTGCGCGGCACCCGCGGCCGCCAGCGCCTCCGCGAGCCGTGGCGGAACCCGGCGCCGCCGCAGCGCGGCGCTCCAGCGCGGCGCCAGCGTCAGCAGCGCTCCGGTGGCCAGCACCGACAGCAGGAACCCGTAACTCCTGGCCAGCCACGGGTCGTACAGCACCAGCAGCAGTACCGCCGTCGCCAGCGCCGGGACCAGGGACCTGCGGCGGCCGGTCGCGAGGGCGAGCAGCACCACGGCTCCGCAGGCCGCCGCCCGCAGCACGCTCGGATCGGGCCGGCACACCACGACGAATCCGAGGGTGAGTGCTCCGCCGAGCAGCGCGGTCGTGCGCAGCGGGATCCCGAGCCGGGGCGCCAGGCCGCGGCGCTCGACGTGCTGGGCCAGGCCGGGCGGTCCGAGGAGCAGCGCCAGCATGATCGTGAGGTTGCTGCCGGACACGGCGAGCGTGTGGGCCAGGTCCGTCTCCTTGAACGCCTCGTCCAGTTCGGGGGTGATCCGTGAGGTGTCGCCGACGACCAGCCCCGGCAGCAGCGCCCGCGCGTCGGCCGGCAGTCCGTCGGTGGCCGATCGCAGGCCGGCCCGCAACCGTCCCGCGAACCGCTGCGCCGCGGTGGGCTCGCGCACGACCACCGGCCCGGCCCGGTCCCGTACCCGCAGCACGGCCGCGATCCGGTCCCCACCGGTCGGCGGCGCCAGCCGTCCGCCGACCCGCACCCGGGTGGACGGCAACAGTGCGAGCCACGACGCTCGCGTCGCTCCGGGCGGACGGTGTGCCGGAGCTCGCCGGCTGTCTCCGGCGCCGTCCCCGACGTCCACGACCATCAGCACCGGTGTCCGCGTCACCACCGCCGCTCCGGCCTGCTCCTCGACCCCGCGGACCTCCGCGTCGATGAGGACGGAGTCCGGGCTCATGCGATCTCCCCGCACCCGTGGCCGGGCGAGCCGTGGGTCGGAGGTGAGCTCCACCTCGGCGGTGACACCTGCGTACACCCGCGCCAGCGCCGGCACGGGTCCGCGGTGCAGATCGGCTCCGTGCAGACCGGCCGACGCGGCGGCCGCCGCCGCGCAGAGCAGCACCGCGGCCACGGTCGCCCGGGGTCGGCCGGCCCGTCCCTCCGGCGGTCGGCCGTCCCTCTCCCCTCGCCGTGTCTGCCGCTGCCTCCGTTCCTGCTTCCGTTTCGGTCGCCGCCCCGGCGTGAGGAGGACTCCGGCGGCGATCGCGCAGGCGAGCGCGACGCCGGTCACCGTCCACGGTGACGCGTCCAGCGTCGACGCCGCGGTCGCCCAGGCCGCGAGCGCGGGCGGCACGAGCCGCAGATCCACCGGTCCTTCCTGGCGCGGGTGAGCGGCCCCCAGCCGTTTCCCGGACGCGACGTGTACGGCCTTGCGAGAGCGAGGACCGTCCTCCGTGCGGCCTGCGCCGCTTGTGTCACCGGCGCCGCCCGTGTGGGCAGTGCCACCCGTGTGAGCCTTGTGGGCCATGTGATCCGTGTGGGCCTTGTGGGACATGTGATCCGTGTGGGCCGGTGGGACGTCGTGCTCTCCGCCGGGGGGCAGGCCCCCGGGTGGCCGGGCGTTCACGGCCGCACCAGGTCCCGCAGATCGGCGAAGCGCCGCTCTCCGAGAGTTAGATGGGTATCTAGCAAATCGCAAAGAAGCGGCCCCCGGCCGGTGTTAGCGCACCGATCCGAGGGCCTGACGGACCTACCTGACTCAACCAGGAGACCGCTGATGCAGAAGTCTGCCATCCGCCGTGCCCGACGGACCACCCGCCGTACCCTGCGCTCCGAGCTGCGCCGCCGCTCCGCGGCCACCCGCCTCGCCGCCTCGTGCCACCGCCGCCCCCGCTCCCTCGCCACCGTGGCCGTCGCCGCGGGCGTCGCGAAGGACACCGCCGCCGGCATCGCCAACGGCCTCCGCAGCGTGGCGAAGCGCCTCAGCCTCGCCCCCGCCGCGACCGCCCGTACGAAGCGGACCGTCGCCGGCGGCCGCGCCCGCCGCACCCACAACGTGACCCGCTGGACGCTCCGCCAGATCTGCACCCTGCTCGCCGCGTACAAGCCGCGGAAGCCGGAGTTCAAGGCCGCCGTCGTTCTGATCGCCGCGTTCGCCGGCGGTGCCCGGTGACCGAGTCCACCGAGGCGGCCCGCACCGAGCGGGCCGCCCCCGGCCCCCAGGCCACCGTGACCCACGCCTCCGGCCTGACCTTCAAGGTCATCAACGGCGACAGCCACCACGCCCGCACCGCCCGCGGCGTCCGCCGACTCACCATGGCCGACGGCACGGTGTGGACGGTCGGTACCCCGATCGGCTGGCGCGGCATGGATGCCGCCTGGCAGGACACCGAGACCCCGCAGGAACGCGAGGCCCGCCTCGCCGCCTACGGCGCCTCCCTCGCCCGCCGCGACCGGATCCAGCTCGGTCTGAGGATCGCCACCGGCCGGCGCCTGGTCGCCGCCGGATTCATCCGCCGGGCCACCGGCCGCACCCTCACCATCGACGCCACCGGAACCCGCGTGACCGCCCGCATCCACAAGACGGGAGCGAGCCGGTGAAGACCTGCCCCAGCATCAGCGCCCTCGCCGCCCAGAACTCCGAGCTTCAGGCCGCGGTCCGTACCGCGCGGAAGATGCTCGCCGCGTACGGCGACAGCAGCGGCTTCTCCGAGTTCGGCTACGCCCAGGCGCACGGCGCGCTCGCCGAGAGTCTGAGGATCCTGCTCCGCGCCCTCGACGCCGAGCCCGAGAGTGTCCCGGTCGTAACTTCCTCCAGATCTGGAGGAAGTGAGCGCTGCCCGGCCGCGCACCCCGAGGACCCCACCGGCTGCAACGGCCCGGCCGTCGTCACCGTCCTCGACGCCACCAACGCCGGCGCGAAGGGCTGCGAGCACCACGCCGCCCGGCTCCTCGCCTCCCTCACCGGCGGCCGCGTCTACCCGCTGCCCGACGCCCCGGGCGAGGCCGCGATCCGCGTCTTCAAGGCCGCCGACCGCACCCGCCCCTTCCCGTGGCTGACCGACGCCCCGCGTACCCGCGACGACCAGCTCAGCCGCGCCGAGGTCCGTGAGCGGGGTGAGCACCGGTGAGTACCAGCCCTCTGCACACCTACGACGGCGGCGCCCCGAACCCCCAGAGCGTGGCCGCCGAGCTGCGCATGACCGCCAGGGTCCTCGAAGAGACGGCCACCGCCAGCATCCACAACCACGAGGACACGATCAGGGCCGCCGTGGTCCTGCGGATCCGTCTGCGCGGGCTCGCCGCCGCCGTCCTTGACGAGCGGGGTGAGCGCCCGTGAGCAGCGAGCAGCCCCGCACGGTCACCCTCGCCACCTCCGACCACGGCCCGGTCACCCTCCCGGAACCGTCCTGGTGCCGCGGACACGCCGACCACTCGCCCACCGTGCACCGCGCGGACCTCTGCCACTACGGCACCGAGACCGTCCTCGCCTTCCAGGGTGCGGAGTTGTTCCGGGTCATGGTCACCGAGTCGCCGTTCGTCACCCGGCCCGAGCAGCGCGGCGTGGTCGCCTACCTCGAGCAGGCCGACTACACCGGCGACCTCACCCCGGCCGGCCTGTACGACCTGGCCGCCGCCCTCGAAGGGCACGCGGACCGGCTGCGGGACTTCGCCGACCAGCTCGACCGTCTCCTCGGAGGCGCCCGGTGAGCCGCCCCTCCTACATCCGCCGCCCGACCGAGGTGGCCGCCATCCGCGCGGCCGCCCGGTCGGCCCGGCCCCTCCCTCCCGTCCCCGCCTTGATGGCCGCGCTCCTCGTCGCACACGAGCGCGCCGACCGTGAAGGCGTAACCCTGTGCGCGCACCGTGTGGTGCGCGCCTCCGAGCCCGAGGTGGGCGAACCGTGAACTCCGTACTGACCTGGGCACAAGCCCACCCCCTGCCCGCTACGGCCGTCGTCGTGCTGCTGCTGGCCGCACTGGCGTGGCTGGCCCGCGGTATCGGCAAGGCCGCCGACTGGCCGCCGGCCGCCGTCGCCGTCGCCGCCCTCGCCGCCATGGCGTGCACCGCGTACAGCGCCGACACGTCCTGGCGGTTCGCCGAACACAACCTCGGCATGGCCTCCACCGGCGAGCGCGCGGCGATGTTCGCCGCGGCCGAGCTCGGCCTGTTCGCCTGCGCCCTGATGGCCCGGCAGAACCTCCGCACCCTGGGCGCGCCCGGCACCCCGGGCATGCTCGTCTGGGTCATCACCGGCGTGCAGGTCATCCCCGCCTACGCCGAGTCCGGGATCGTCGGCGGCACCGTCCGCGCCGTCGTCGGCCCGGTCCTCGCCGCCCTGCTCTGGCACCTCGCCATGGGCATCGAGCTCCGGCACGCCCAGCCAGACACCGAGTCGTCCAGCCTGCCCGCCCTCCTCGCCCGCGAACTGCGGGAGCGGCTGCTGTCCCGGCTCGGGCTCGCCGTCCGCGACCGCAGCGCCGAACAGATCACCCGCGACCGCGCCACGGTCAAGGCCGTCGCCCTGGCCGCCAAGCTCGCCGAGATGAAGCCCGGCGCCCGCGGCCGGGCCCGGATCGCCCGCCGCCTGTCCGTCGCCGTCGGCAAGGCACAGGCCGGAGCGAGCGAGGAACAGCGGGCCCGGCTCCTCGACCTGCTCGCCGCCCGCCGGCACGCCGCCTCCCTCGCCACGATCGACCTGCCGTCCCCGTGGCAGGACACCGAGGAGATCACGGTCGAACGAGTCGTCGAGGAGTTGCCGGCGCTCCCGCCTGCCCGCCCCCAGGTGGTCCCGGCCGGCGCCCGCTTGCTGCCGATCGTCGCCCGGCCCGAGCCTGTCGAGGAGCGGCCGCACATGCCGCCCGCGCCCCGCCCCGAAGTGGTCCCGGCTGGTGTCCGGCTGCTGCCGCTTGTGGCCCGCCCCGCCCCGCAGAAGACCTACGTGTTCGACCACTCTCGGCAGAGCTGGATGCCGTCCGGCAGTACCAACGGCTACATCGACTGGCCTGCTTTCGAGAACCCGGAGATGGTCACCGGGGCAGACGGGAAGCGGTCACCCGACGCCGAGCCGGAAGAGCAGACGCACGACCAGAATCGGGCTGCCGAGGTGACCACCGCAGTACCCGCTGACACCCCCCGTGAAGTGGTCACCGAGGTCATTGCCCTCACCCCGTCCGAGCTGCGCCGCAGGGCCTCCAAGCTGAACCGCGAGCTGGTCGCCTCGACGAACCGGCCGGTGACCATCGAACGACTCCGTGAGGAGTACGGCCTCAGCCGCCGCGAAGCGGCCGAGCTGCGCCGAGAAGTGGTCACCGTGGCCCTCGTGTCTGGGGAGGTCCGGCCGTGAAGCCGCTCATCCTCGGTGCCCTGCTCGCCCTGCTCTGGCTGACCATTGGCCTGCCGCTCACGGTGCCATCCACGGTCGTCATGGCCGTGGTTGCCCAGCCGGTCATCCTCGCGTTCGCCGCCGGCATCCTCGCCCGCCCGTACCTGCCCCGTCGGAGGTGGTCGAGGTGACCGAGGAGAACCCGCTCGCCAAGGCCGAGCAGGCGGTCCGCGCCGCCGAGACGGACACGGACATGGTCCGTATCGTCGCCGCCGTCCTCGCCGCCCAGCAGATCACCCAGCCCCAGCCGCAGGCGCCCGCGCCCCGCGTCCAGCGCCCGGTGGGCCTGTACGTCGCGGCCGGCATCGGCGGCGCGGTCGCCCTCTCGTTCCTCGCCATGGCCGCCGCGCTCCTCGCGGTCGCCGTCGCGGTCGGCGCGGTCTGCGCAACCGTCTGCGTCCTGGTCCTCCGCTCCGTGTGGCAGGACATGCAGAAGGGCCGCGGCTGATGGGCATCTTCCGGCGCCGTGAGACCGCGGCCGACGACCAAGCCCGTACCGGGCGTCTCCTCGACGGCGTCGACACCGCCTATGCCACCCGGACCGGCGACCCCGTCGACGGTGGCCCGCTCACCGCATTCGAGGAGACCGTCCTGGGCGCCGCCGCCCCCGAGCCCGGCGCCACCTACCCGCCGCCCGGCCACGGCTACCCCCGCCGCTGACCGGCCCTTCCGTCCCGCAGACCTTCACCGTGAGGGTCTGTCGGGCGGTGGGGCCGGACAGCCCGGCCCGCAACCCGAAGGAGACCCACATCGCCTCCGCCCGCGGCGCCCAGCGCGACCTCCAGCAGGCCGGCCAGTACGGCGTGGCCGCCCGCATGGGCGAGGCCGTCGACGAGCACCTCGACGAGCTCACCGACGCCAACCGCGGCACCTGGAAGCCCAAGCACGCCTGACCGGCTGACCGGCTGCCCGCCGGGCCCGTCTCGCACGGGCCCGGTCGAGGGGAACCGCGCCAGCGCTTCCATCCCGATCCGAGAGGACACCGCCATGGCATCCCTGAACGACCGCCTCACCCCCGGCGTCACGTACCGCTGGTGGATCACCGTCGACGGGCCGATCGGCGACGGCCGCAACGCCCAGGGGCGGCGCACCGGCACCTACCGCGTCCCCAACGGCAAGGCACCGACCAATGGCGACGTCATGGAGCGCCTGCGCCTGAAGTACGCCCGCGAGCTGGGCATCCCCGACCACGCCGCAGTCGTCCTCGACTTCCGCATCGCCAGGTGACCGACGCCCGAGAGGAGTCCCACATGGCCGACGACCTGACGTTCGCCGACTTCACCACCGTCGAGAAGGTGCGCATCGCCGCCCTCACCGCGCGCATCGCCAAGCGCGGCCTCGCCGACGACGGCACCGACCGCATCGACACCAGCGACCTGAAGCAGCGCATCGAGCGCATCGAGGACACGGCCCGCCGCCGCAAGCGCAAGAAGTAGCTCAACCCCGGGGACGGCGCACCACGACCAGGCAGGGCCGTCCCCGGGCCTCCGTACCCCAGCAAGAGGCAGGAAGCCACAGCATGACCGAGATCGCCGAGCGCCCGCTACCCGGCGCGCCCGCCGCACCGCCCGCCCCCGAACCGGCGGAAGCCCCGCCCGCGGCACCGGTCCCCGTCGACAACCCCAACTTGCCCGCCCCCGGCGTCACCAGCGAGAAGCGGCGCCCGATCATCGCCCCGTGGCTCCGTTCCCGCCGTGACCTGCGCGCCACCGCCCAGCGCGCCGCCGGGCACGCCGGATACGCCACGGCCTACCACGGGCTGCGTGCCCCCTGGTACGCCACCCAGCTCGGTCTCATGGCCCCCCGCGGCGCCGCCCGCCTGGTCGCCTCCACCGGCCGGTGGGTGTGGGACCGCGAGGCCGCGCCTCTGCGGGACTACGCCGTCCGCGCCGAGGACGTCGAGGAGTACATGCGCCTCTCCCGCCTGCGCGCGGGCCGCGTCCGGCTGCGCGGCCTGGTCACGGTTGTCGCCGCGGTGTTCGGCCTCGGCTTCGCCCTCTGGCTGTATGTCCTCGCCCCCGCCTACCTGTGGGCGTTCGCGGCCGGCGGCGTGCTGACGCTCGGCTACTTCGGGCAGCAGCCCGACGCCCCGGTCATCGGCCCCGCGGTGATGCGCACCGAGCTGCAGAAGCTCACCGGCACCATCGTCCTCCGGGCCCTCGACTCCATCGGCAACCCGAAGGTCTCCGCCGCCATCAAAAAGGGCGGCGACATGAACGGCATGCGCTTCACCAGCGAGATCACCCGCGACGGGCCCGGCTACCGCGCCGACCTCGACCTGCCGTATGGCGTGGTGCCCGAGGACATCATGGAGCAGCGGCAGGCCCTCGCCTCCGGCCTGCGCCGCAAGCTCGGCTGCGTGTGGCCGTCCGGTGACCCGGAGGAGCACGAGGGCCGGCTGATCCTGTGGGTGGGTGACAAACCAATGAACGAGACGACGAAGCCGGCGTGGCCGCTGCTCAAGGAGGGCGAGGTCGACCTTTTCAAGCCGGTCGTGTTCGGCAACGACCAGCGCATGCGGGACATCCGCGTCACCCTGATGTTCGCCTCGATCGTGATCGGCTCCATCCCCCGCATGGGCAAGACGTTCCTGCTCAGGCTGCTGCTGCTCATCGCCGCCCTCGACCCGCGCGCCGCGCTGTACGCGTTCGACTTCAAGGGCACCGGCGACCTCGGCCCCCTCGAACCGGTATGCCACCGCTACCGGTCCGGCGAGGACGACGAGGACCTGGAGTACGTCCTGCACGCCATGCGCGAGCTGAAGGAGGAGCTGCGCCGCCGCGCGAAGGTCATTCGCAGCCTGCCCAAGTCCCGCTGCCCGGAGTCGAAGGTCACCCCGGCCCTGGCCAGCGACAAGAGCCTCGGTCTGCACCCGATCGTTGTCGGCTTCGACGAGTGCCAGGTGCCGTTCGAGCACGAGAAGTACGGCGCCGAGCTGGAGTCCATCTGCACCGACGTCGCCAAGCGCGGCCCCGCGTTGGGCATCGTCGGCATGTTCGCCACCCAGCGGCCCGACGCGAAGTCCCTACCCCCGGGCATTTCCGCGAACGCGGTCCTGCGGTTCTGCCTGAAGGTGATGGGCCACACCGCCAATGACATGGTCCTCGGTACCGGCGCCTACAAGGCCGGCATCCGGGCGACGATGTTCTCCCGCTCCGACCGCGGTATCTGCTGGATGTCGGGCGAGGGTGACGACCCGCTCATCGTCGCTTCCGCGTTCGTCGACGGGCCGGCCGCCGAGGGCGTCGTCGCCCGCGCCCGCCAGCTGCGCGAGGATTACGGCAACGTCACCGGGCACGCCCTCGGTGAGGGCCCGGCCGCGACCGTCGGCATGGACATCCTCGGTGACGTCCTCAAGGTCGTCGCGGCCCGCGAGGAGCAGGTGTGGAACGAGCGTGTTGCCGCCCGGCTCGCCGAACTCCACCCGGACATGTACGGCGGCTGGACGGCCGCCAACGTTACCGCCGCGCTGAAGCCGTGGAGCGTCACCATCCGGGACGTGTGGGGTGAGACCGACGAAGGTGAGAAGGCCACCCGTCGCGGCTTCCGACGTGCGGACGTCGTCGCCGCAGTCACCCGCCGTGAGGCCGATCGGCTCGCCGCGTAGGGCCTGAACGGCTGCTAGGCCTAGCACCCCGCCCTGCTAGGCCTAGCAGCCCCGCTAGCAGCGAAACACGCCCCTGACCTGTTACCTAGCGTCTAGCAGCAGGGGCCTGGGAAACGGGAAACACCCAGGATCCGAAGGGGAGAGACACTCATGTGGGTTGCTATGGCCGGCCTGCTGCTCTGGCTCGGCGGCTACGCAGTGTTGTGCGCGGTGAAGCCGTTCGCGCCGTGCCGCCGATGCCGGGGAAGGGGTGAGATCCTGCGGTTCGGGAAGCTGCGGACGTGCCCGCGCTGCCGCGGAAAGCTGCTCCGGCTCCGAGTCGGCCGGCGGGCGCACAACGCGTGGCGGCGGACGCACGAGGCCGGGAGCCGGTGACTGGATAGACGCTCGTCCCTCGACTGGGGGACGTGTTCTGGAAACCCCTCACGTGTCGCCTGCGGTCGCGGCACACTCGCCCCTCACACCACGTCTGGGGAGATCCGTGCACCATCAGCCACCGCCGACCGTCGTCACCACCCGCCGCGGCGCCAACCACAGTTTCCACGTCATCATGAGCATCCTCACGTGCGGGATGTGGGCCATCTTCGTCTGGCCGATCGCCGCGATCATGGGCCGTAAGACGAAGGTCGTCACCCAGCCGCAGGCCTACTACCCGCCGCCCCCGCCGGGGCAGGGCCCGTACCCGCCCCAGCAGCCACCGCACCAGTAGAAGCACGAGCGCCCCGCCGCTCACAGAGGGAGGCGGGGCGCCGGCGTATGGGCGTCAGCGGCGTTGCGCGGCGACCGCCCCGGTGTACGTCTCGCGGGTCAGATCCTGCGGCCCGATACCGAGGTCGGCGAGGACCGCCCGCACGTCGTCCAGCGCTGCGGCGACCTCGTCCTCGTCGACGAGGGTCTCGACTTCCAGGAATGTCCCGTCCAGCTCGGGGACCCGTACGAGCGTTGCGAGGAACCGGCGGCCGCGGTCCTCGAAGTCGTAGTTCCGGCACCGCTTTTCGAACGCGATGGCCTCAATGTGTCCGAGGCCGCGCAGGATCGCGTGCGCCGCCTCCGTGTCCTCGACGGCCGTCTCATGCTCCGGCTTCGAACCGGACTCCTCGTCGACGGCCGCACCCTTGTAGGTCAGGACCGTGCGGGTGCCGTCCGCGCCGTGGACCGTGCGCACCCGCAGCTCCTCGCCCGCCTTCTCCAGCGATCCGTCCGGCCGGTCGTAGTACGTGTCCCGGTACACCTCGACCCGTGCCGTCGCACGCTCGTCGAGCATCCGCATCACGGCTTCTGGCGCGTGCACACGGGCTTTCAGCTCGGCCTCAATCACGGCCGTCTCCCCTCATCTTCAGACGGTGCGCTGCGCCCCGTCGATGACCGCCTCGAACATCCTCGTGAACCCGCGGAACAGCGGGCCGTGCGGCGTCTCCATGACCTTGTACAGGGCCGACTCGTGCCCCTCCCACCCCGCGTCGAAAGCGCCGACGAACATCGTTCCGTCGGTGCGGATGACACGCCAGGTGGGCACCATCCGATACCGCCACACCCCGACATCCCCGGCACCGGCCAACTCCCGCAGCCGCGCCTCCGCCAGCCGCACCCCGCCCGCGAGAGACTCGGTCGACTCGCCGATCTCGGCCGCGCGCTGCGCCAGGGCGTCGCTGTCGGGGTCGAGGAGAGCAACCCGGACACGAAGCCCCTTGCCGCCCTGATCGCGCGGCAGACAGGCACGCAGAAGGCTGTCGTTCAACCCGATCAGCCCGAGCCCCCGCACCGCCAGGACGTCCAGCTCCTGCGCCGCCCGCGCGTGCTGCTGGATCTCGGCGGCCGCAGAACTCTGCGCGGCGTACACCCGCACCACTTCGGGGAACGCGGCCAGGTCGAAGGCGGCGCCGCCCGTGCGCTTCTCACGGCTGGCAGCAAGCCCGAGGAGGTGACGGGCGTCGTCGGGCATGTGCAGGCCGTCCGCGATCCGCTCGTACACGTCGAGCCGGGCGACTTCCCGCCGCCCGTTGATGATCTCGTTGACGCGGGCCTGCGCCATCCCCGTGGCCACACCGATGCGGGCCTGACTCGCCCCGCCGTATTGCTGCACGTAGCGGAAGACAGCGCCGACGTCCCGCGCGCGTAGGGCCTGGCGGACTTCGGCACGCTCCCATGCCCAGTCGGGCAGGGTGATCGGGTCGAGTGCGGACGACACGTTACGGCCCCCGGTATCGCGTGCGGGTTCGCTGGCTATCTCACCGTGAGATTACCGATCGGGGATCGAATCAGCCCGGCTGTCACCCGATGGTGAAAGCATGGAATCCGCCTCCCTCACCGCTACGGGCCGCCCACTGCACTGGCTGCCCGCCGGCCGCACCGTGGCGATGCGCCCCGCAGGCCAGTGGTGGGACGCCGTGCGGGCCCCGCGCGCCATAGCGCTGGAAGCCCTCGGCAGGCTCGGCAACCGGACCGGAGCCGTCATCGAGGACCCCGGCGGCGCACTCCTGTACTGGCTCGTCCCGACCGGCCGCGCCGACGGCTGGAAGATGCCGGACGACGCCCGCATCCGCGTCCTCGGTCAGGCGTCCAGCGTCGCGGTGCCCGGCCCGCAGTGCACGGCCGGCCCGCACTGGCGCATCCCGCCCACCCGCGGCCGCGCTCTCACCAACCCGGTGCACCTTCACAACGCGCTCGCGCGGGCCGCCGCGGTCACGGCCGGGCATTCCGCATCCGATGCCTACAACGCCCTGTGCGCGCACTACTTCGACTGCTCCGGCTGCGCCCACGGCGGCCGCGTCTGCGGCGACTGGTGTGCCCACGACATCGAGCCGTGCGGCAAGGGCGACCGGCTACGGCAGGCATGGGTGGCGGTGCGCTGGACGTGATCGGCCCCAACCCCCGACAACGACCCGTTCCTGCCCTCGGAGACCCTTCCATGACGACAACCCACCCCGAAGCCGCCGCCACGTCCAGCGACGACCAGGACCTCGTCGAGCTCGCCGCCGGCCTCGTCCGCTCCTCGAAGCGCCCGCGGCACCGCGTCGCCGCGCAGGCCCTGGCCGACGAGGGAACCATCCTCGCCCTGCCGCAGGTACGCGCCGCCCTCGTCATCGACAGGCGCGGCCGCCCGGTGGCGCACTGGGAGGGGCTGATGGGGAAGCTGTACACCCTGCCGCTCGACTCGCAGCAACGGGCGTTCCTGGGTCTGGTGCTGTCCATGGTCAGCATCGGCAGCACACCTCTCGCCGCGGCCGCCGACCTGGACGAGGCGCGGCTGCGCATCCTCACGCAGGCGATCCTGCGGCTGGCCGGCGACGACAGCATCGCGATCGGCACCCGCCTGTAAGCCCTCGCTGACGGCCGCACCCCTCAAGCCCCGGCGCCTCCCCGGTGCACACTCCCGCGGAGGCGCCGGCCAGCACCACCCGCCCACTCCAGCCCATCGAGAGGAACCCCATGTCCCACACGAAGCTGCCCGCGGCGAGCACCGTCGCGGACGCCGCGAAGCGGATCCTGGACAACATCAAGGGCGACCGCGAGTTCGACGCCTTCAAGGCCGCCTCCCTGGAGTACAGCGAGGACTGGCAGTGCTTCACCGGCTTCCCCGTGGTGCAGCGGTGGAACCTCGAAGCGGACGCGCCCGCCCTGTTCGAGGAAGGCCTGCGCGCCCTGGCGCTCAAGGCCGCGGTGTACGACCTCACCGCCGACGACCGGGCCGCAGAGATTCCCATCGCCGTGCCCGTCGACGAGATGACGCACGCGATGCTCGCCCAGGCGCAGCTGTTCGGGCGGATCGCCCAGGCGTGCGGGATCAGCATCATCCACCAGACCGACCAGGAGCACACCGACTACCGTGCGGGCGGCTACACCCACGACTGCTACCGCCTCGCCTGGGGTGAGCCGCCGGCCCGGTACTGGCTGGACCACGAGGAAGTCGCGCGGCGCCGCGACGTGCTGGCCGGCCTGTACGAGACCATCGGCATGGGCCGCTCCGGCCGGGAACACGCCCTCGACTTCGCCGCGGCCTAGCCGAGAGCTGTGCGCAGCACCGCAGTGACGTCCGTGGCGGGGTCGGCGGCCAGCAGGATCGCAGTGGCCTGCTCGATCACCTCGTCGCAGGCGTCCGGCGGTGCCGCGTCCAGCACTGCACGCACCCACGTGGGGACTTCGCCGGCCTCGGCGGGCGGCGGGGTCTCCCACGGCAGGGGCAGGCTCTGGCTGGCGTACGGGGCGGCGGGAAGCCCGACACGTTCGGGGTGGACGCACACGGGGACGCCGGCCGCGGTGAACCGGTGGCCCGTCGCCGGGTCGAAGGGGCAGTCCCGGGAGGGGCGTGCCACGACGTCGAACTCCCCGCCCCGGTGTCGTAGGGACGGGCAGATGCCGCAGACCGGCCGGCCGTCCCCCGCGAACACGTCACTCCGCTCCGTCATCTTCACCACCTCGCTGTGATGCGCAGCAACGTAGCCGATCCGGGACACCGATCAGGGGTACACCCTGACGGGTACCCCTGGCGGTGACCGGCGGGTCATCCGTTCCCGTAGATCTCCCGGAGTTCGTCGAGCCGCCCGTACAGGCCTGGATCGGATTCCAGGATCTCGGCCAGCAGCAACGCCCCCAGACGGCGCGGGATGGCCGCCTCAGGCCACGTGTGCCCGCCCGGACAGGTGAGGTACGACGGCTCGTCGCTGTGGTCGTCCAGGTCCATAGCAAGGATCAGGCGCACCATCAGGCCGCACTCCGGACAGGCCGCCACCCGGCCGCCCGCCCCACGGATCGGGGCGGGCATCTGCCACCGCAGGACTACGGGCTCGCTCACCGCTGCCTGCCCCTGTCGAGCTTGCGCAGGGCTTCCTTGACGGGATCGGCAATCGCCGTCGCGAACCGCTTCGCCTCGGCCGGGGTCGGGATCGTCATCGACCTGATTTCAACCGACACGTTGACGGTGTTGCCCTCGCCGAGACTGGCTGTGCTCAGCCCGGAGACCAGGCTGCGGAATGCCTCGTGTTCCTCGGCAGTGAGGACGGCCTCCGGCTTCCTGGTGCCGTTCAGCACCATCGTCGCGCCGGGCTGCAGCAGACCGCCGGAGTCGTACTTCGCGGCCGGCGCGAAACCCCACCGGCTGGTGAACAGCGAGTCCTTGTAGGAGCGGGCGCCCTTGCCGATGATCACACCGTCGCCGCCGCGGGACTCCACGTTCACCCCGGCCAGGGTTCCGGCGGTGTGCCCGACGCCCGCGTTGGTGATGCCGATCATGAAGGGGCTGTTGAGGTTGCGGACCCACCCGGCCGGGCCACTGTTCCCGACGAACGAACCCGTAGCCCACCTGCGGTGCGGACGCTCGCCCCGGATCACGGACTCGATCGCGCTCATGAGACCGCTGCAGTCCCAGCTGGGGTTCCCGTTCCCGCCCCACTGGTAAGGCAGGCCGTTCTGTGTCCGCGCCCACGAGAGGGCGTTCTGGACCGCCGGGCCGCCCACCGCCTTCTTATCCTCGGCACCCAGGAAGCCCAGCATGCTGTCGAGAGCCTTGTTGCTCAGGCCCTTCATCAGGCTGCCGAGGCTGGACGCGGGAATCCGGTCGACCAGCGGCCGCACGAGCGCACCGATCGCCTTCTGCGCCGCCGACTTCAGCCCGCCGATCACCAGATCCTTCGCCCACGACGCGGCCGACGACACGGCCCCGCCGATCGCCGACGTGACACTGCCGATGATCCCGCCCTCTGCGTAGCCGGGCACCGGCTGATGCTGCTTGCGTTCCTGCTGCGGGGTCGGGTTCCCGCCCGTCTTCGTCGGCCGGTCCGTGCCGAGCATGGCGTCGATCGCCTTGTGGCCGCCCAGCTTCGCGACCTGCTTGTTGGACAGGATCCGCTCGCCCGGGGTCAGCATCGCCGGCACTGTGTCCCGGTTCCCCGACCCCGGCACGACGCCGCCGGAGTTGAAGCCCAGGGCGATCGTCGGCAGTGTCAGCTTGGAGCTGACCTTGCCCGCAATCGTGTTCCACATCTTGCGAATGCCCTGGTTGTAGACCTTGTCGATCACCCATTTGATCGGGGACGAGATCTTCGATTTGACGCCGTCCCAGATCGTGCCGAGTTCGGTCTTGAGGTTCGAGAACGCGGTCTTCATCCCGCCCTTGAAGCTGGAGATCTTCTCGTTGACCGTCTTGAAGATCGTCGACACCTTCGTACTGAGCCCGTTCCACATGGTGTTCCACGTGTTCGTGATGCTCGTCTTCAGCCCCGACGCCCAGTTCTTGACCCCCGTCGCCCCGTTACTGATCGCCGTCTTCAGCCCAGACCAGAACGTGTCCCACTTCGTCCTGGCCGCATTCCAGATCCCGTTCCACGTGTCCCGGACCCAGTTCTTCAGCCCAGTGAAGATCTCCTTCGTCTTCGTCCACAGAGTCCCGAACCAACCGATGATCCCGTTCACGAGGTCCGGGATGATCGAGTGACCGACCAGCTTGTCGTAGAGCATCTGGAACTTGTCGACGATCCAGTGCACGACCTCGGTGGCCTTGTCGGCGAACTTGCCGAACCAGCCGATCACCGTCGTGATCTTCGGAACCAGGAAGTTGATCGCCCCCGCCAGCACCGTGGACAGCACCCCGGCGAGCTTCACCACCAGCGGCAGCAACGGCCCGATCACCGACATAGCCAGATTGATCAGCTTCGACGCCATCTCACCGAGCACCGGGATCAACGGCACGACCGCCTGATACACCGGCATCAGCTTCGGCACGAGCTGAGCGATGAACTGGCCGAACGTCTGCACCGCAGGGATCAGCGCGGCGATCACCGGCTGAAGCCCCTTCACGAGCGCCCCGACCAGCATCACGAGGATGTCGCCGACGACGTCGATCACGGGCGCCAGGGCGGTGATGACGACCCCGAGAAGGTCACCGATCGGTTGGAGCAACGGCATGACCGAGCGGACGACACGGTCGAGGATGTCCCCGAGCGTGCCCACCACGGGCAGCAGCGCGTCAATGATCGGCGCCAGGGCTTTGCCGAGGACGTCCGCGAGCGTGACCAGGAGCGGGGCGAACCTGCGCGCCAGGTCGGAGACGACCGGGGCGAGCGACGCGAGCAGCGGCAGCACGGCCTGGAGGACGGCCCCGAGGGTGCCCGCGAGGAGCTTCCCGACGTCGCTCAAGGCGCGGAAGATCGTCGTGAGCGCCTTCTGTACCTCAGGCATGGCCGTGATCCGGCGCAGCTCCGCGAAGACCGCGCCGAGCCCGCCGAGGGCATCACCGCCGGCCTTCGATGCGGCGCCCATCAGGTTGCCGAGGGTCCCGAAGACGTCGCCGATGACCTTGCCGAATGCGATCGCCAAGTCGAGGGCTTTGTTGATCGTCTTTTCGAGCTTGCCCGACTTGAAGGCCTCGTCGAGCTTTCCGCCCACGCGGGTGAACGCGTTGCCGATCGCCGTCGTGATCCGCGTCATCGCGGGCTGCGCGGCGATGGACAGCTTGACGAACATCTCCGAGAACTGGCCCGGAACCTTGTTCAGCGGAGCGATGCCCTTGTTGAAGCCCTCGAACATCCGCGTCAGCAGACCCTCGTTGCCGAGCCGGGTGAAGGTGTCGAGGACGCCGCGGCCCATCGCGTTCAGGTTGTCGGCCATCCCGCCGAGCCCGACCCGCAGCGCGGGCAGCGAGGCAGTCGCCATCTGCGTGAAGCTCTGCCCGAGCCCCTTGAAGAGGCGGTCTTGGACTTCGAGGCGCAGCGCTGAGAAGGCCGGCATCATGTCGCGGACGGCGTTGACGAACGAGCGGGCGTTCGGCGACAGCTTCGCCATCGCGTCGTTGAACTTGCTGGCGGACGTGGCGCCCTGCTCCTGCGCCGCGGCGACGGCCCGCTGCGCGTCGGCGAGGGCTTCCTGCGCGGAGCGGACCTGCCGGGAGGCCGCAACCTGCGCGTCAGCCACACCCTGCTGTGCCTGCGCGAGCCGCTCCTGGGCGTCGCGTACGGAATCGGCGCCGTCCCGGGCCGTCTGCGCCGCCTCTGCCTGCGCATCGCGTACCGCCTGGACGCCGTCCCCCACGGTGCGCTGCGCGTCCGCTACACGCTCCTGTGCGGCCCTGACGGTCTCGGAGCCCGCCACACCCGCCGCGTTCGCGGCCGCCGTCTCCTCCTGCAACCGGACGGTCTCCGTGCGCTGCTCGCTGAGACGCTGCACCGCGCGGTCGTAGGCAAGCTGCGCCTCTTCCATGTCCCTCGCCGACGCCGTGGCGCCTTGCGCCTTGACCGCGGCGAGCTCCTGCTCGGCTTCCTGCACGTCGAGGACGGCCTGCCGCTGGTCGAGCTGGGCGGTGGCGAGCCGGTTGTTGAGGTCTTCGAGCTGGTCGGCAGCGGTCTCGCGGGCCTCGTTGAGGTCTTCCTGGGCGCGCTGGGCGTCGCGCTGGGCGTCGGCGAGATCGCGTTCGGCGTCGGCGACGCGGCGCAGTGCGGCTTGCCGGTCGGCGGCGGCCCGTACTTCGGCGTCGCGGACGCCCTCGGCTGCGTCCGCTACCTGTGCTTGGGCGTCGGCGATCTGCCGGGCCGCGTCCTGCTGTGCTTCTTTGAGGGCGCGGGCGGAGCGGGCCACGTTCTGGTTGGCCTGCTGCACCGCGCGGGCGGCGGACGCGACTTCCGACGACCCTTGCGACGAGGCGTCAGAGGCGGCTTGGAAGGCGCTGCCGACGCCCCGCAGGCCGACGGCGAGGGCGCCGCCCATCGTCACCAGGGAGCCCAGCGCGGGTGCGGCTACGGCGGCCGCGGGACCCATCTGCGCGATGCTGGTGCCGAGGGCGGCGACGGCGGGCAGCGCGGTGAGGGCGGCGCCGGCGAGAGCGGCGAACCGGCTGCCGAGCATGCCGATACTGCCGGCCGCGCCGCCGGCGTTGGAGGCCAGGCTGGTGAGTCCGGCGAGCCCGGTCATGTTGGCCCGGATGTCGACGGTGCGGTCCCGGGTCAGAAATCGCAGACTGTTCGCCGCGTCCGTGGTGTCGGCGCGGGCCTGCACCGTCATCATGCGGCGCCGGGTCAGGTTCGCGATGGAGTCCGCCGCGACCCGGGTGTCGACGTCGATACCGATCCGCACCTGTCGGCGCTGAGTCAGGTTGCGGATCTCGGCCACGCCCACCCGCGTGTCTACGCTGGCGCGGATGTTGACGACCCGGTCGGCGGTGAGGCGGTCGAGTCGTGCGGTGACGTTCCTGACGGACCGCTCGGACAGGTCCGCGTCGATGACAGCCCGGAGGGTCGTGCGGGCGTGCTGCTCGGCGAAGCGGCGAAGCTTCGCCAGCGCGGGCGCGTCGTCGACGTCGAGGGTGACGGTGGCCTTGTTCTTCGCCTGCCGCAGCCGCTGCATCGCGCGGTCGTAACCGGACTCGTCGGCCGTGACCTCGACGTATCCCTCTGCGATGCGGAACTGGCCGGCCATCAGGCAGCCACCGCCTGGCGGTCGTCGGCGAGGAACCGGTCGAGGGGGAGACCGAGGGCGTCGGCGATGGCGTCCGCGACCGGGATCGGCGGGACGGCCTGGCCGCGCTCGTACGCGTACACGCTCCAGCAGGAGCGGCCGATGCGGGCGGCGACGTCGTGGACGGAGAGGCCGGCGCGGCGGCGCTGGTCGCGTAGGCGTGGGCCGGAGAAGGTGCGTGCCACGGGGAGTCCCAGGGGGCGTGAAGGATCGCGGAGGTGGACGCCCCACGCGGGCCCGAGGTGGCCCGCTCGTCCTGCTCGGCGCTCGCATCCGCTGTTGGCCTCGCGGCTCCCCACCGGGCCGCTCTTTCGCCACGCCGTGCACCGCTGCCTATGTCGCGGGCATCACGCCCCAGCCCCATCACGGTCGCTGACTGGCATCGGCTGTACTCGGTCGTCCTACTTGGAAGGATACTCCAGCCTGCCTACGATTCGAAGGTGCCAGGCTTATCTTGCCTTTGGTTCGAAGCCGTGGAGGTTTTCAGGGATGCCGACACCCTCGTCTCCCCGCTGGTCGCCCTTGCCGTGCGGGCTGGGCTCGATGCTGCGCCGGGCGCGCCGCCGGGCCGGCTTCTCGCGGGAGGGACTCGCCGCCGTCGTGCGGGTGTCGTGCGGCCAGCTGCAGGCCATCGAGGAGGAGCAGCGGCCGCCGTCGGTCGAGGTGGCCGAACGGGTCTCGGAGGCTCTGCGGCTCGATCCGTGGGAGGACGCCGTGCTCCTGGCCGTGGCCGTCGACACCGGCCGGCTCAGGACGCGCAGGGGCGTGCGGCATGTTCACCGCCGCGGGGCACCGTTGCCGCCCTGGGTGCGGGACCGGATCGCGGTGGAGCGGGAGGCCGGCCGGAGTTGGCGGGCCATCGCCGACGGGCTGAATGCGACGGGGACGCCGACCTTGCAGGGCGGCTCGTGGTGGGCGTCCTCCGTGCGCAACGCCGCCGACCAGCAGACACCGAAGGGATGACGACCATGACAGCAGGACTGATACGCGAACGCCGAACGCCACCGGAGGGGCTCGGGCCACTGCTGCGGGAGGCGCGTGAGACGGCGCGCCTGACACCTGCGGAGACGGCCCGGCGGGTGGGTGTGACGGCCTCGTACCTGGCGAAGCTGGAGCGGGCCACGCGTTGCCCGTCGGTGACCGTGGCGCAGCGCCTGGCGGCCGTCCTCGACCTCGACGCCGTGCAGCGGGCCGTGGTGCTCGCGGGGGCGGTCGACGACGCCGGCGCCGACCACCCCATGCGGCAGCACACCTAGCTCACGACGCGTCTCCGGCCGTGGCCTCCAGCCGTTCGGCCATGGCGGCGGCCACCTTGTATGCCGGGTGGTTGTCGAGCCTGCCGCGCCGCCGGTTGTAGCGCTGTGTCGTACGTGGGTCGCGGTGGCCGGCCGCGTCCTGCATCTCGTGCAAGGGCACCCCGGCGTCCAGGCCGTCGGTGATGAACCCGTGGCGCAGGGCGTGCGGCTTGATGGTGTCGGCCTGCGGCAGGTCGGCGCGGCGGGCGAGCACCCGCAGGTGCTTCCAGACTTCCGGTTCGCTCCAACGACGGCCGGTGCCGGTGGTGAAGAGCGGACCGGTGTCGCGGCCGTCGAGGTAGACCATGAGGGCGTCGAGGGCGAGTGGCGGCACGGGTACTGCCTGGACGCGGCCGCCTTTCCTCCGGAGCGGGAGTGTGCGGTGTCCGCGGTCGTAGCCGAGCTGGTCGGCGTTGAGGGCGAGGACCTCGTCGACGCGGGGGCCGAGCAGGTACAGCAGGGCCACCAGGGCGTAGGAGCGCGGCGACCACGAGCGTGCGGTCTCCAGCAGTCGGGCGGTCTCGTCGGGGGTGAGTCCTTCGGTGCTGGAGTGGTCGGGGTCGATGTCCGGGCGGGCGACGGCGGCGAACGGGTCGGCGGGGACCGCGCCGAGTCGGGCCGCGTAGGTGTAGAAGCTTCCGGCGGCCGAGAGTGCTTGGGCCCGCCCGGACGGAGAGAGCGGCTTCCCCGTGGGCGCCATCTCGCCGCGGCGACCGCCCTTGACGCGCACGAGGGTGGGCGCGGTCTCCAGATGCCGGGAGTAGGCATCGGCGAGCGGCAGCGTGGCTTTGAGCGGATGGACGTTGGCGGATCGGGCGTACGCCTCCCAGGTACGGAACTTGCGCCCATACGCCTTGCGGGTGTTGGCGGACCGCTGTCGTGCGACCCATGCGCCGGCGAGGTCGGGGAGCGGATCGCCGTCGCCGTAGTGGTCGAGGAGTTCGGTACGGAGCGCGCGGGCTTCCTCGGGCCAGTCGTCGCGCGGGTCGTGACGGGCCGTCGAGAGTTCGGCCCCGGTGGCGGTTCGGGGTGCGGGCAGGGTCACGGTTCAACTCCCCCGTAGCTATTGGATAACCGAGATTATTCTATACATCCGTGGCGTCCCTAGGGACGGTTGTCACGCATCCATTCCGTTACGGCTACGCGTGACAGACGTCGGGCGCGCGGGTAGCGTTACGGCTATGGGTGAAGAAATGAGTCCGTCCGTCTGCCCGATGTGCGACGGCGAGATCGCCGGACCCGGCTTCCTCGTCGACGCCTTCCGATCCAAGGGGCGCCGTCGCTGGGGTGTGCGCGAACTGATCTGCGAGCCCTGCTATCGAACTGGCTGGCTGACCGTGGACGGCAAGTCCGTGACGGCCGCGGCGGCGACCCGACAGCGCCCCGGCTTCGTGTGGTACGCCCTCGTCGGCCGCGGCGCCGAGCAGCCGGCGGAACCGTGCGCGGCCTGCGGGCGCCAGGTCGTCCGCAACGCCGATCCCCTGCTGAAGCGGGTGACGTGCTCCCACTCGTGCAGCACGTCTCTTACGCGTAGCCGTAACGGAGGGAAGGGGAGCGGCCGGCCGTGCGAGACCTGCGGCAAGGCGGTCACGACCGGGCGGGCCGACTCCCGCTACTGCTCGCCCGCCTGTCGACAGAAGGCGTACCGGCAGCGCGCCAAGAAATCTCACGCTTAGCCGTAACGCGACTGTGCCCGGCCGCCGTGGTGACGACCGGGCACAAATCTTGCGGGCGGTGGCTCAGAACGCCAGGTAGCCACCCGTCGAGGCGCTCCGCCAGGCGGCACGCGCGGAACGCCGCTCCGGGTTGTCGAGCGGGTCCGTGGACGCCTGCGGCTCCTGCTCGCCCTCGTCGTCCGTCTCCTCCCCCGTCGGCACCCACGTGCCGCGCGCCCGCAGCTCACCGAGCCGGGCCGCCTCCCGCAGCTCCTCGTCGCGCTGGTATCCGGGCAGGATCCGCGCCGCGTACAGCTCGGCAGTCGACTTCGAAGTCGGCGCGCTGTCCTGCTCGGCGACACGCTTCGCGTCGCGCGCCCGGATCCGGTCGGCGTGCCGGACCGCGGACGGGTTCACGGGCCTCATGTGGTCGGTCATGTCTGTCTCCCTTGTGAGTCAGTCAGAAGGGTGGGCACTGTTGCCCATCCCTGGGTCAGGCGCCGGATGCGGCGAAGCTGAGGTTGTCGGCGGCCTCTGCGAGCCGGCGCAGCTTGGCCGCGTGCCTTCGGGCGAGCCCGGCTCGACGGGCGGCGGCCAGCTCGGCGCGGCGGCGCTTCTCCTGCTCCGCCCGCCACTTCGCGGCGGCTATCCGCGCGGCAACGATGTCGTTCACGTCCACGGGACACCTGCCTTCAGGGCGACTTCCTCGGCGGCGACGCGGGCCTGTGTCTCCGCCAGGAGCTCGGCGAACTCCGCCGCGTCCTGGGCCCGCTCCGCCGGGGTCATGGGCCGGTGCTCGTCGAGCGGCGGCACCGGCAGCCCCGCTCGCTGTCGTGCCTCGACGATCAGCACATACAGGTCGGATAGCGGCTCGGCGCCCATGGCGCACGCGTCCCGGTGGTGGGCGCACATCGGCGTGTCCGCGGGCTTCGGCGCGGCTTCCTCCAGCCGGGCGAGCCGGGCACCGAGGCGGCGGTTCACCGGAGGTCTCCGAGCGCCATGCCTGCGAGCTCGTAGACGACGCCCCCATGCGGGCCGACGACGGCGAGGCGGGCGCCGGCCGGGGCGTCGTGGCCGTAGGCGCGGACGCCGGCCGTGGACCAGATACAGGTGCCGTACCGCTCGGCCTCTCCAGCGAGGTCGGGGCTGGCACCGATGTGCTGTTCGAGGCGCTCCAGGCGGGCGCTGATCTTCCTGGTCATGCGGCTGTCCTTCCGTCGTTGAGTTCGAGGGCGGCTTCCAGGCGGGCGAGTCGATCATTGAGTTCGGCGTGCTCGGAGAGGCCAGGCAAGGCGGAGATGATGCCCAGGGCTGCGCGGACGCGGATGCTCGGCGAGTCCTCGGTGAGCGCGGCGCGGAGGGTGTCCACGGCATCCCGAGCGGCAGCACCGAGGGCAGCGACGGCTTCGGAGAGGATTGCCCGCCGGGCGTCCTGGATTTGGGCTTCGAAGACGGGGTCTTCGCGCCACCTTCGGACGGTTCGCCCGGATACGCCCGCAGCCTCTCCCGCCTTGTCGGTGGTGTGCCCTTGGGCGAGCAGCAGGGCGACGCCGGTTTTCGCGTCCAGGTCACTTACGGCCATCGGTGGTCATCTCCTTCATGTAGTGCAGGGCTGGCCGGTCACCGGTTGCGGCCGGTGGTCAGTGGTCGCCGGAGACGGGCCAGCGGGCGGCGAGGATCTCGGCCATGTGGCGGGCGTTGTCGACGTCGTCCTGTGTGGGGGCGACGTAGAGGACAAGGCCGGTGTCCAGTTCTTCGATGGGGTGGCCAGCGCGGAGGTGGGCCAGGCTCTTGGCGATGTAGCCGACGGGGCCGAATACTTCGGCCTCGGTGAGGTCGTTCATGTTCGCTTTCCTCAGGTTGTGACTCTGTGTGGTGTCGGAACCGGGGTTGTCGGAACCGAAGTTCCGACAGTGGTTCGCGGGGTGACCTGGGAGTTCGCGCGCTACGCGATTCCCCCCCTGGAGGTTTTGTCTATTAATGTCCGAATTAAGGGCGAGAGGCTGTCGGAACTCTGGTTCCGACGGTTCCGACGTTCCGACAGCACTCCCCGTGATCACAGCTACTCCGGCGCCACGGAGCCAGCAGCCAGCAGACCGCCCTGTAGCGGAACCAGCCAGCCCTGTTCGCAACCGTGCTGGAGTGCCGCCGCCCACAGCGAGCCGTCTTCTCCGGACGATCGGTACTTGTCGCGGTCCTTCGTCGCCACGCAAGCCCGGTTGACGTCACGTACCGGGATCTCGCCGCCTTGGCGGATGAGGTAGCGGTGGGCGCGCTTGGCGACGTTCACGACGGACGGGTGCACTCCGTTCATAACCTCGTACACCGCCGCCTGGGACTCCACGGCCGTCTGGACGGCCTCGGCCCGGCGCGCGTCCTGCTCTGCCTGCATGCGCCGCCTGGCGGCTTCCTGAACGCTGTCACGGACCTTCCTGGACGTCTGCCACATCACAGTGGCCATGTCCCAGTCCTCTGCCGTAACCGACGTACGCCCGTGCAGCAGGGCAAGCAGTGCGGAGCCCTTCACCCGCCACAGAGGCTCATGCGTGTCCAGGGGGGCTTCCTGGCCGCGACCAAAGGAGATCTCCAGCCCGAGGTCGTCGAGCTCTTGCGTGACGTGCTCAGGCACCGGGATGACGATGTTGCGGAGCGATGCCACCCAGAAGGTGACCGGGGTGTCCTCGCCGTTCTTGGTGGTGACGGCAACTGGCCCTGTCCTGGCCGGCCTCTTCTTCGGGGTGTCGGGACCGAGTGTCGCGTGTGCCCAGGCCAGGCGCTGCGGGAGGCCGATGGATCCCATCTCCAGCAGCTTCGCCGCGGGCTCCTCCTGCACACCGAGCGACATGGACAGCGTGTAGGCACCCTTGGGCAGGGCACGACGCCGTTCGACCTCGGCGTTGCTGGTGCCCTGCCGCTCGCTCATCCAGGCCTTGCAGAGCACGCCGTTGAGTGTCGCGGCGGCGGACATCTGCGCCATCTGTTCGAGGATGCTGCCCTCGGTAGCGAGGGCGTAGCCGCGGGTTCTCCTCTGAACGAGGATCTTCTTCTTCCCGTCGTCGCCGTCGGGGTCGATGTCGAGGTCGAGGTAGGCGGCGATCAGGCCCTGCCCGGTGGAAATGTCAATGTAGGCAAGATCAATGTTCGGGAAGGGTGCAAGTTCCTCGGCGGTGTTCTCCGCCTGGCCTTTGCCGCTGCCGGACGGGCCGAACAGTCCGCAGTACCAGCCGAGGGTGGCGGGCTGGTGGATGCCGTTGTCGACGCGGACTGTGGGGTCTGCCATGGCTGCGGTGCGGGCGAGGACGGCATGAAATACGGCGTCGGGTGAGGTGCGGCGGGCATGGGACATCTGCCGGATCTGCTGGAGGGTAGGCGTGGCGTTCCAGAAGGTGTCGGGCAGTCGGTCCTCGGGTGCGTCGTCCGCAACCTCCCCGCTCGGCATCCAGTCGGCGTCGCCTTCCACCGAGGGCTCGCGTTCCTCACTGCGGCACTGCATGTGCTGGCACGGGAGGTACTGGCCGTGCTGCTCGCACAGCGCGGGAACGCCCAGGAGGTTCGCGGCCAGGTCGAAGGTGTCGGTCACGCGTCTGCCTCCCCGCGGGGAAGGTCGACCTGGCGGCCGTCGACGAGGTGCCGCCGCCATCCGGGCCGGCCGGGAATGCGGACAGGCGGCCAGCCGTCGGCGGCCTGCACCGGGATGGCAGGCGTCGCCCTGGCGGCGGCGTCCAGCTCGGCGAGCGTCTTGCGGGTGGCCAGGGGTTCCCGATTGCGGGACGCGTCACGGAGCCAGGCCACCAGGTTTTCCTCGTCTCCGAACTTCCGCCACATCTCTGCGGCCGCGATCATGGCGGCGGCCTTGCGGGGGTCGCCGTTGGGGAGTTGCTGCCACTCGGGGGCGCCGTAGCGGGGCGGTTCGTCGTGTCCGTCGAGGAGGTCGCCGACTCGGGCGGACGCCCACAGGGAGACCGGGTCGTCGGCGCGGGAGATCTGCGTCATGACCGTGCCTCCCGCTCGTCGATGACGGTGTCGGCGGTCATCTGGACTTCCGCGGAGATCCGGCGGGCGGTGGTGCGGACGAGGTGCGGCGAGGGCTGCTCGTCGAGGATCTGTCGTACGGCCTCGCGGAGTTGCGCCCAGGGTGCGCGGGCGGCGGCGAGGGCGGAGCTGGGGGTGTCGGTACCCGCGGGGGTGCCGGCGGTGGGGGCCGTCGGCTGGTGGTTCGTCACTGGTGCGTCCTTGCGTCGCGAGCGAGGCCGGTGCGGGTTGTGGTTCTTCTCGGCTTCGCGAAGTGGTCTGGACGGGTGCGGGTTGGGGGGTGTCCGGCCGCCGTACCCCGCCACACCACGAGCGGGCGGCGGGTGCGGCGACCGGACGGTGGGTCATGTCTCAGGCGCGGCCGGCGCGGCGGGCCCGCGCCTCCTCGTCGAGACGGGCGATCTCCGGATCACCGTCGAAGTCGTCGGCGGCGACCCGCTCGGCGAACTCGATGACGTCCGCCAGCTGCACCGTGAACGTGCGCAGATCGTTCAGCGCCTTGCGGGCCTTGGCGGGGCTGATCTCGGCCAGGTGCAGCCCGTAGCCCAGCCAGACGCTCGTCTCTCGCCCGAAGGCCTGCGGCTGGTCGTTGGTGACGACGGTCTGCGCGGTCAGCCACGGCAGGTTGTCGGTGCCGTCGGAGTAGCCGGAGCATTCGAGGTCGGCGGTGCGGAGGCTGGTCTCGACGGGCGCGGTGGAGTGGGAGTCCAGCGCCTGGGGGTGTCCGTGCTCGACGACGCAGAATCCGGGGCAGCCCCAGCGGAGCATCCACTCGGTGCCGCGTTCGGCGGCGGTGAGCGGGCGGGTGTTGGCCTGGGAGAGTTCGGCGATCATCGTGTTGGCGAAGTTGGCCGCGAACTCCGGGGTGTAGTGCTGCGGCAGGGCCTTCTGCATGGCCGCCGCGACGGCTCCGCGGATGGCGTCGCTGATGTTGTCGGGGTTGCTGACGGGCTCGGCGGGCGCCGCCTCGCTACGCGGGCGTCCCTTCATGGCGGGAACTGCGCTGGTGCTGGGGCGAGCCATCGTCGTACGCTTCATTTGAGACTCCGTTTCTGCGCCGGCCGGGTTGCCCCCCGGCCGTTCGCGTTTTCAGCTAGCGCACTGGTAGGGGTTCTCGATTGACGGCGTCGCGGTTGCCCCCGCGGCGCTGTCGTCGTTGTGGGGCCGCTGCGCGGCGAGGCCGAGGAGGGCTACGAGACGGCGTGCCTGCGCGGGGGTGAGGTCGCGTTCCGCGTACAGGTCCGAAAGCGTCCGGCGGGGCGTCTTAGCCGGGCTACTGGCACTCATGCGACCCGGTCCTGGTGGTGACCTGCGGTAATTCCGAGGATGTCCGCCAGCTTGAGGGCGGCCTGCGCCCTCGGCTGCACGTCTCCGGTCTCCCAGCGGGAGAGCGTCCCGGGCGCCTTTCCCATCGCCGCGGCGACTTCCCGAAGAGACATGTGCAGGCTCTTGCGGCGTTCGCGTGCCTGGCCGGAAGCGAGCATGCGACGCACCTCGGAAACCCTTCGAAGGGCTTCGATGTCCATGGGTCAAGTGAAACACTTGCGCCCTTCGCTTGCAACACTTCTGGCGAGTGTTCACATCGAGTGCAACGCGCACTTACGGGTAGGTGTTGCACACGGCTGAGCCTGTCGACGACGATGACCCCATGCCCGCACACACCCCCACCCTCGACGTCGACCCACAGGACCCCCAGGCCTGGGGGATCACCGGCGCCGATGCTCGCACCGTCGAAGTCCACGTCAAAGACGCAGGTCACGACGTGTTCGTGATCTTCAAGTTCGGTCTGATTGCCGGGCGCCCCCTGGTGACTCTCGGCTTCAACGTGTGGTCCGAGTGGGGCATCCAAGGAGCCCTCAGCAACCTGCCGATCACGCGTTGGGAGAAGGCCGCGAGAGGTGCGGCAGAGCGTCGTCTAGTGGTAGACGGCCCATACGGGCAGGGCGTTTCCCCAGACGACTTGGCCGAGATCCTGGTGAACGAGAGATTCCCAGAGCTGGCAGACGCCACAGGCGGGAACGCGCTCCGCCGGCGCAACAGCCTCCTGAACCTGGCGAAGATGGCAGCCGAATACGCCGAGATCATGGAGTCAGGCGCGAAGAACCCAGCTCAGGTCCTCGGCGACCGCTACCACGTGTCTGCTGCAACGGTGCGCAGCTGGCTCCATCGAGCTCGAAGGGAAGGACTTGCGCTCGGAAGCGCTCACCCGAACGCAGTCCCGTAGACACGCATGACGAGGGCCCCGTACCTGGTTGGTACGGGGTCTGTTGTTTGCTTGCTAGTCGTTGGGCCTCGGCCAGTCCATCGGCACCAGCCGGGCCGGATTGAACTTGTTTCCCCAGCTCCGCTCGTGCGGGAGGACCTCGTACCCAGGCATCAGCGACAGCAAGACTTCACGCTTGTCCGCTGGGGCCAGCGCGCGCCACCCCGCCTCGACGTCTCCGGCCAGAAGTTTGCGTAGCACCCGCGGCGCCCGGGATACCAGCAGGGCCCGGGACTCCTTGATCCGCTTCTCGATGATGCTTCGGGCTTCCTTATATTCGGCGAACGTGACCTCACGGCGAGCGTAAGCGCCGGCCAGTTCTTTCATCTGTGCCTCGTCGGCGGCCAGCTCGGCACGGGCCTCGTCGCTGACCTCGGTGTCGGCGGCGGTCCGCAGCTGCTCGAGGATGCGTGGCTTGCCGAGCAACTCGAGGACCTGGCGCTCCACCTCGTCCTCGACGAACGACGCCTTGACCGCCATCTTGCCGCAGCCTCCACGATGGGTGGCGCACCAGTAGCGCGGGCCGCCGTTGCCGTGGCCGCCCTCCAGCAGGCGCCCGCACCTTGAGCACTTCAGTGCGCCGTTGAGCCACCGCTGAAGGGCGAGGTCTGTGCCGCCGGCGCGCATCGCCAGCCGCTCCCGAATTCGCTCCCACTTCTCGGGTTGAATGATGGGCTTCCATACGGCCTTGCCGACGACCTCGCCCTTGTGTGCGCGCAGGCCTGCGACGGAAGCCTTGGAGATGATGGATCCCACGCTGCGGCCTGACCACTTCACTCCCATGGCGGTGGGCACCTTTCGGTGCTGCAGGTCTGCGGCGATCGAATGCAGCGACTCCCCGTTTTCAAGATCGATCTTCGCTCGCTGCTCTGGTGTCCAGCCGTCCCACTCTCCGAGGATGCGGTCACCGATCTCCCGGAGGATCTCGGCCTCTTCTTCGACGATCTCGTGCTCAGTGCTGTATCCGTATCCGCGGAACCCGCCCCCGCCCGGTTTGCCTTCGGCGGCCAGCTCCTCGTGCTTACGTGCGACTCGGCGGGCGGTGTCGCGGCTGGACTTGTTGGCGACGGCGACCATGACCCGCGCCATGGTGACGTCCGCGTCGTTGTTCAGCCGGAGTGACCCGGTGACGGACTGGACGGGGATGCGCGGCCGGCGGGACTCCACAACGTCGATGAGGTCCTCGAGGTCGCGCGGGTCGCGGGCGACGCGGTCGAGGTCGTCGGCGATCAGCCCGTCAAACTCGCCGGCCGCGAGCCCGTCGAGGGCGGCCCGGAATCCTGGCCGCACGGTGCGGAGTGCGATCGATCCGTCGGGAAGTTTGATCTTCCGGCGCTTGAAGGCAGAGGTGTCGTCCTCTGGGATCACCTTGACGATCTTCCAGCCAAGCTGTGCGGCGAGGGCACGGCCGTCTTCCTCCTGTCGGCCGATCCCTTTACTGACGGCCCGCATCCGGCGGATCGTCGCTGGTGTGTCGTCGCTCTGCTCGGCGGCGGCTTCCTCGGCTTCTTCTTCCGCCTTGCGGTAACTGATCCGTAGGAGGAGAACAGCACGCTGTGGGGTCATGTCCGTAGATTAGCATTGACAAGTCGGATCGCCGATGCCGTTCACCTCGCGCAACTCGTCCACGGAGCGGAACCCGCCGTGTCGCGTCCGGTGGTCGACGATGTGCTGCGCCAGCACGGGCCCGACGCCCGGAAGTGTGTCGAGCTGGGCGACGGTGGCCGTGTTGAGGGAGACCGGGCCCGCCGGCGCTCCTCCCGTCGCGCCGCTCGCCGCCCCCGCGCCCGCCGCCCCCGGGACTGCGCCGGCCGCGGGGCCTCCGACGACCACCTGCTCGCCGTCCACGAGGAAGCGGGCCCGGTTGAGGCCGCCGGTGTCGGTCCCCGGGCGGACGCCACCCGCCGCGGTCAGTGCGTCGACCACGCGTGAACCGGCGGGCAGTCGATGGATCCCGGGGTGGCGCACCTTCCCGCTGACGTCCACCACGATCTCGGGCGCGGTCCGGGCGGCGGTGCTCCCGCTGTCCGGCGCTCCCGCCGAAGCGGCGGGCTCGGCCAGTCCGCTCGGTTCCTGCGCGCCGTAGGGCGCCGCCGCCCGCACCACCTCGGGCGCCCGCACGGGCTGGGTCCGGCCGGTCCAGAAGTGCTGTACGGCGAAGGCCGCCACGGCGACGACCAGCACGGCGAGCGCGAGCACACCCCCGCGTTCCAGTCCGCACCGCGCCTGGACCCACACGGGCGTCCGCTCCCGCAGCGCGAGCCCGGCCCGCCGCCACCGGTCCCCCGGACCGCGAACGGGCCTCGTGCCCTCCTCACCCTCCTCGGTCTCCACCGGGGCAGGCGGCTCCCCCACCCGGGCGCGCGGCCGATCCACGATGCCGGCCGGAGCCGCGCCCGCCCGGGAACGCTCTTCCCGGTCCTCGGCCGCACGGAGGTGTTCACCGAGGCCTTCGCCGCTCCCCGCAGGCGGCGGCCCGGTCCCCGCTTGGTCCCGTTCCTCGTCCCGGTCCCCGAACAGCAGCTCCGCCCGCCGGCGCAGTTCCTCCGCCGGGGCATGACGGTTCCTCACCCGGCCGTGTGCGGGCGGTCGTCGGAGCCGGGAGCGTCCGTCGGAGCCGGGGTCGCGCCCGGGTCCGCTGGTCGGGTGCGTCGTACGTGAGCGTGATCGAAGTGCCATGCGTCGAGGATCGGGCACTGCGCGACATCCCGGTGATCTTGCTCATTTTCCGTGGAGGACGGACCGGTTGTGGATAACCCGGCCACCCGTACGAGTGACGATCAGACAGTCTTGCCCCGCAGTACCCACCGCGGGAGGGGCTGCGTCATCGCGTCGAGACCACGGCCCCCAGCAGTCCGGGCCCGGTGTGTGCCCCGATCACCGCGCCGACCTCGCTCACATGCAGCTCGCCGAGGTCCGGCACCCGCGCGCGCAGCCGTTCCGCCAGGGCCGACGCCCGGTCAGGTGCGGCAAGGTGGTGCACGGCGATGTCGACGCGTGCGCCGCCGGCCCGGTCGGCGACCAGCTCCTCGAGGCGGGCGATGGCCTTCGACGCCGTCCGCACCTTCTCCAGGGGCTCGATGCGCCCTCCGTCGAGCTGGAGCAGCGGCTTCACCGCGAGCGCCGAGCCCAGCAGGGCCTGGGCGGCGCCGATGCGGCCACCGCGCCGCAGATAGTCGAGGGTGTCGACGTAGAAGTAGGCGGAGGTGCCGGAGGCCCGTTTCTCCGCGGCCGTGACCGCCTCGTCGACCGTGCCGCCCGTCTCGGCGGTCTCGGCCGCGGCCAGCGCGCAGAATCCCAGGGCCATCGCGACCATGCCGGTGTCCACCACACGCACCGGCACCGGTGCCTCGCGTGCCGCCATGACCGCCGCGTCGTAGGTGCCCGACAGTTCGGCGGACAGGTGGAGGGAGACGATGCCGGTGGCGCCGGCCTCGGCGGCCTTGCGGTAGGTCTCCGCGAAGAGCTGGGGGCTGGGGCGCGAGGTGGTGACGGAGCGTCGCTTCTGCAGTGCCTGGGCGAGGGACCGGGTCGAGATCTCGGTGCCCTCGTCGAGCGCCTGGTCGCCGAGGACGACGGTCAGCGGCACCGCGGTGATGCCGTGGCGCTCCATCGTCCGCCGCGGCAGGTAGGCCGTTGAATCCGTGACGATCGCGACATGGCGGGACATGAGCTGGAGGTTACCTGCCGTAGCGTGCGCGCGGCAGCCCGGCCCCCGCACGGCTTCGCCGGCGCCCGGGCCGCGGCGGCGTCACGCCCCGGGGTCAGGTGGTGCTCTCCGGCCGGGGCTTCTTCTGCCAGGGGTAGGTGGGGCGCGGTCCGGGCGGGGTGATGGCGGGCCGGGCCGGCTGCTCCGCCGTGGGCGAGTCGGCGGTGCCGGGCCAGGTCGGCTGTCCGGCCGGGCTCTCGGCGGCCGGTGCGGGGCTCTCGGCGGCCGGTGCCCCGGGCCACGTCGAGGTGGGTGCGGGCTCCGGGGTGGTCCAGTGGCGCAGGGCGCCGGCCTCGACGTCGATCTGGGCGCTGAGGGTGTCGAGGTCGTCGTCCGCGAAACGGCGGGCCCGGTCCCGGGCCGCCCAGCGCAACGAGTCCGCCGAGGCCGTGATCCGCTCGGTGCGCTCCCGCAGCGACGGCAGCCGCTCGGCGAGAGCGGCGCGGTCGGGCTCGGATTCCAGCCGCTTGAGTTCGCCGTCCAGCTCCGCTCCGTGCGCGCTGAGCCGCTGGAAGAGACCGAGGGACTCCTTGAGGGACGCGTCCTCCGCCACGCCCGCGCGCAGCGCGTCCTGGGTGGCCCGCATCGAGGTGCGCAGGGTGAGCCGGAGCTGGGCGATCTCGCCGGCCGGCCCGGGCTGCGCGAAGGACTTGGCCCGCAGCGTGTGGTCCTCGACCGTGCGTCGGGCGGTGGTGAGGGTGCGGTCCACGCCGCGCTTGGCTGCGCCGACGACCTTGACCGTGGCGTAGGCGCCGAGCGCCAGGAACAGCACGAAGAGCAGGGCGACGACTGCGATCACTGCTTCCACCAGCTCCTCCTTCGGCCACCGCCTCCGGCGCGCCACGCGCCGCTCTTCAACGGTAAACGCAACGGGCAGGCCCCGAGTTCCTGAAGAACCCCGAACCTGCCCGTAGGGGACTACCCCGACCTCCTACCCCGCCTCACACGGGGCGCGTCACGCCGGAACGATGTTCACCAGCTTGGGCGCCCGCACGATGACCTTGCGGATGCCCGCGCCGCCCAGCGCGCTGACGACGTGCTCGTCGGCCAGCGCCGTCTTCTCCAGTTCCTCGTCGGAGATGGCCGGCGACACCTCCAGGCGCGCCTTGACCTTGCCCTTGATCTGCACCACGCAGGTCACGGTCTCGTCGACGACGTACGCCGGGTCGGCCACGGGGAAGTCCCGGTGGACGACCGAGTCGGTGTGGCCCAGCCGGTGCCACAGTTCCTCGGCGACGTGCGGGGCCAGCGGGGCGACCAGCAGCACCAGCGCCTCGGCGACCGGCCGCGGCACCGGGCCGCCGGCCTTGGTCAGGTGGTTGTTCAGCTCGGTGATCTTGGCGATGGCGGTGTTGAACCGCATGCCCTCCAGATCGCCGCGCACACCGTCGATCGCCTTGTGCAGCGCCCGCAGCGTCTCCTCACCGGGTTCGCCGTCGGTGACGGTGACCTCACCGGTGTTCTCGTCGACGACGTTGCGCCACAGCCGCTGCAGCAGGCGGAACTGGCCGACCACCGCGCGCGTGTCCCACGGCCGGGAGACGTCCAGGGGGCCCATGGCCATCTCGTACAGGCGCAGCGTGTCGGCGCCGTACTCGGCGCAGATCTCGTCGGGGGTGACGGCGTTCTTCAGGGACTTGCCCATCTTGCCCAGCAGCCGGGAGACCTTCTCGCCCTGGTAGTAGTACGCGCCGTCGCGCTCCTCCACCTCGGCGGCCGGCACCGCGATGCCGCGGCTGTCGCGGTAGACGTAGGCCTGGATCATGCCCTGGTTGAACAGCTTGTGGAACGGCTCCGCGGAGGAGACGTGTCCCAGGTCGTACAGGACCTTGGACCAGAAGCGGGCGTACAGCAGGTGCAGCACGGCGTGCTCGGCGCCGCCGACGTACAGGTCGACACCGCCGTGCGGCCGGCCCTCGCGCGGGCCCATCCAGTAGCGCTCGATCTCCGGGTCGACCAGCCGCTCGCTGTTGTGCGGGTCCAGGTAGCGCAGCTCGTACCAGCAGGAACCGGCCCAGTTGGGCATGGTGTTGGTCTCGCGGCGGTACCGCTTCGGGCCGTCACCCAGGTCCAGGGTGACGTTGACCCACTCCTCGTTGCGCGACAGCGGCGTCTCGGGCTGGGTGTCGGCGTCGTCCGGGTCGAAGGTGCGCGGCGAGTAGTCCTCGACCTCGGGCAGTTCCAGCGGCAGCATCGACTCGGGCAGCGCGTGGGCGACACCGTCCTCGTCGTAGACGATCGGGAAGGGCTCGCCCCAGTAGCGCTGGCGGCTGAACAGCCAGTCGCGCAGGCGGAAGTTGACGGTGCCCTCGCCGACGCCCCGGCGCTGCATCCACTCCGTGATGCGCGCCTTGGCGTCGACGACGCCCAGGCCGTCCAGGGAGACCTCGGCGTTCGACGAGTTCACGATCTTCGCGTCGTACGAGGCGAAGGCGTCCTCCCACGTCGAGGTGTCCGTGCCGCGGCCGTCGGACGGCTCGACGACGCAGCGGATCGGCAGTTCGAAGGCGCGGGCGAACTCGAAGTCGCGGGTGTCGTGCGCCGGAACGGCCATGATCGCGCCGGTGCCGTAGCCCATCAGGACGTAGTCGGCGATGAAGACCGGGACCTGCTCGCCGTTGATCGGGTTGGTCGCGTACGCGCCGATGAAGACACCGGTCTTGTCCTTGGCCTCGGCCTGCCGCTCGACGTCGGACTTGGCGGCGGCCTGCGCGCGGTAGGCGGCGACGGCTTCGGCGGGCGACGCGTGGCCGCCCGTCCACACCTCGTGCGTGCCCTCGGGCCAGGCGTCCGGGGTGAACTTCTCGACCAGCGGGTGCTCGGGCGCCAGCACCATGTAGGTGGCGCCGAACAGGGTGTCCTGACGGGTGGTGAAGACGGTGATGCGCTCGCCGTCGATGGGGAAGTCGACGCGGGCGCCCTCGGAGCGGCCGATCCAGTTGCGCTGCTGCAGCTTGATGGCCTCGGGCCAGTCCAGCCCGTCCAGGTCGTCCAGCAGCCGGTCGGCGTAGGCGGTGATGCGCATGTTCCACTGGCGCAGCTTGGCCTTGAAGACCGGGTAGTTGCCGCGCTCGGAGCGGCCCTCGGCGGTGACCTCCTCGTTGGCCAGCACGGTGCCCAGGCCGGGGCACCAGTTGACGGGCGCCTCGGAGGCGTACGCCAGGCGGTACTCGCCCAGGACGTCGGCGCGCTCGCCGGCGCTCAGGTCGCTCCACGCGCGCGTGGAGCCGTCGGCGGCCGGCACGGGACGCTCACCGGAGTCGAACTGGGCGATCAGCTCGGAGATCGGGCGGGCCCTGTCCGCCTCCCGGTCGTACCAGGAGTTGAAGATCTGCAGGAAGATCCACTGGGTCCACTTGTAGTAGTCCGGGTCGATCGTGGCGAACGACCGGCGCTTGTCGTGGCCCAGGCCCAGCCGGCGCAGCTGGGCCTTCATGTTCTCGATGTTGGCCTCGGTGGAGACGCGCGGGTGCGTGCCGGTCTGCACGGCGTACTGCTCGGCGGGCAGGCCGAAGGCGTCGAAGCCCAGGGTGTGCAGGACGTTGTGGCCGGTCATGCGCTGGAAGCGTGCGGTGACGTCGGTGGCGATGTAGCCCAGCGGGTGCCCGACGTGCAGGCCGGCGCCCGAGGGGTACGGGAACATGTCCATGATGAACTTTTCGGGCCGGGCGACCTCCGCGGGGTCCCCCGCCAGGTCACCCTTGGGGTTCGGCGCCGCGTAGGTGCCCTGGTCGTCCCAGACGTCCTGCCAGCGTGCCTCGATCTCGGCTGCCACGGCGGCCGTGTAGCGGTGCGGCGCGGCTGCCTCGGCGGCGGCAGCGGGGTTCGTCTCGCTCATGATCCTCAAAGCTCCATCGATCGTCTCTGCCAGCGGCTGTCACACTCAGGAAACGAAAAATCCCCTCGCACAGGAGGGGATGCCGCGCCGATTCCGAACCGTCCGGTCACCGGCGGTCGGGACTGATCAGCGCGGCTCGCTAAGCAGAAGGCGTACGGCACGCATGGCCTCAGGGTACCGCAGCCCCTCAGCACGCCGCGACGGGCTTGACCCGGACCCTCCGCTACCACGGCCGGCACCGGCTTCCCTCGAGCACGACTGAGCACGGCGCGACGCGCTTGCGTATGCCAGGTGGACACGGTGCCGACCGGCACCGGCATGAGCGAAACCGAGCCCGTTGTGCATGCAAGCCGAGGATTACTTCGCGTAACAACCACTAAGGGACATCACAAGAGTCACCTTGTCCTTTGATAACAACGCAATAACTCAAACCTCCTACCCATCGGTATGGCGCCACTTAGAGTGCGGCGGCGGGACCGCTTTCCCGAACTGCTCGGAGTTGCCCCCATGAACCCTCGTCGTAGTAACAGCTCGCTACCCCAGCCGGGCCGGTCGGCCTACGGGGTGGCGACCGCTGTCGTCCTCGTCCTGATACCCGTGGTCGTGCTGGTCGGAGGCGACCGGTTCCGCGAGTTCCTGAACTTCGGCGCGGGCGTGCTGTCCCTCGTCTCGCTCAGCTGTTCGGTGATCTGGGGCCTGGTCGCGCAGGACCGGATCCTCCTCAACACGCGCCAGCGGATCATCGGCCAGGCGGTGCACCGGACGACGGCGGTCGCCTCGATCGCGTTCCTGCTGCTGCACATCACCACGAAGATCGCGCTCGAGCACACCCAGCTCATCGCCGCGATCATCCCGTTCTCGCTCGGCCTCACCGGAAGCGCCGGTCTGATCGGCCTCGGCTCCCTGGCCGGTCTGCTGATGATCTTCGTGGGCTTCACCGGCGCGCTGCGCAGCAGGTTCGCCTCCCCCGCCCCGGTCGCGGCGCGCTGGCGTGCCATGCACATGCTCGCCTATCCGGCGTGGTGCGCCGCGCTCGTCCACGGACTCTACGCGGGTCGCCAGGCCAAGCCGATCTTCGTCATCCTGTACGGCCTCTCCCTGCTGGGCGTCATGGCGGCCCTCGCGCTGCGCGCCGCCCCGCGCCCGGTCAAGCGCGAGGTGGCCGACCGGATCGCCGCCGTCCTGGGCAGCGACGAACCGGCGGGCCGCGACGCCCTGGACGCGAGCCGCGCGCGCGTGGCGGAGGCGTCCTCGCTGCCGGGCTACGAGAGCCTCCCGGGCCGCTCGCCGGCGGCCGACCCGGCGGGCTCGGCCCGCAGGACGGCGCCGTCGTCGGCACCCCTGTACGACACACCGTCGCCCCTGTACGACACGGCCGCGCAGGAGCCCGCGGGCGGCTTCGCGGCCGCCTACCGCGCCGTCTCCACGCCCCCGCGCGCGCAGCGGCCGTTCGAGGCCGACCGGACCGCGCGCATGGACGTGCCGTTCGCCATGCGGCCCACGGAGGCGATGCCCCGGGCCGACAGCGGCGGCAGCACGTCGGGCAGCTGGCCGATCCCGTCGCCGCCGCCGCTCGGCGAGGCGCCCCCGTCGGCCTACGACCCGCTCCAGGACACGGGATTCAACATCCCGGTCTATGGCAATCCGGGCGCCGGGGGATACGGCGGGAGTGATGTGTACGACACCGGTGAGACGAACACCCGGTACGACACGTACAACCCGAACGACACGTACAACAGCGGTCCCGCCGATGAACCATCACCCGGCGCGTCGTTCGACGCACCGGGTTCGGGCGAACCTTGGAACACGCCTTCCGGAGGCCATAGGTGAACGAGGCCCTGCCCGACGTCCCAGAAGTCCGCGTGGTCGGCCTTCCGCAGCTCACGTCGGGCTTCGACCTTGTCGAAAGGCTCGACCTGCCCATGCACCTGAAGGTGCACGGGCCGCTGGAGCCCATGGGCGGGGAGAAGCTCGCGCAGCTCTCCGAACGCATCAGCCTCAAGGGCCGCGGCGGCGCCGGCTTCCCCTTCCACAAGAAGCTGCGCTCCGTCGCCGACGCGGCGATCAAGCGCGGTGTACGGCCGGTCGTCGTCGTCAACGGCAGCGAGGACGAACCGGCCTGCCGCAAGGACACGGTGCTCATCAACCGTGCCCCGCACCTCATCCTCGACGGCGCGCTGCTGGTCGCGGAGGCGCTGGGTGCCCGCACGCTCGTGGTGGGGGTCACCCGCGAGTCCACCCAGCGGTCCATGGAGGCCGCGCTCGCCGAACGCGGCCTGAGCAACGGCCGCCGCTCGGCGCTGAAGGCGTTCGTGCAGCGCAACCCGATCCGCATGGTCACCGGCGCCGCCGCGTCGCTGATCCGTTCCATCGACGGCGGACCGGCGATCCCGCCCGGCCGCAAGGTGAGCGCCTCGCAGAACGGCGTGGGCGGCGCCCCGACCCTGCTGTCCAACGCCGAGACGTTCGCACAGCTGGCCATCGCCGCCCGCATCGGCCCGGAGCGCTACGGCAACACCGGGCTGTACGACGAGCCCGGCACCGTGATGCTGACGGTCTCCGGCGCGGTCGCCCGCCCGATGGTGATCGAGGTCCCCACGGGCGTCCCGCTGCGCTACGTCCTCCAGCTGGCCGGCGCGCCGCCGGTCCCGCAGGGCGTGCTGACCGGCGGCTACCACGGCAAGTGGATCGACGCGGCCACGGTCGACGAGGCGGTCGTCTCCCGCAACTCCCTGGACGCCGTGGGCGGTTCGCTGGGCGCCGGCGCGATCCTGCCGATCAGCCAGGAGACCTGCCCGTTGGGCGAGTCGCTGCGGGTGGCGCAGTGGCTGGCGGAGGAGAGCGCGGGCCAGTGCGGCCCCTGCTACCTCGGTCTGCCGGCCGCGGCCCGCGGTATGGAGGACATCCTGGGCGGCGGCGGCCCGGCCGCTCTGGAAGCGCTCAAGCAGGTCGCCAAGAACGTCAAGCGACGCGGCGCCTGCTCGCATCCGGACGGTTCCGCGATGTTCCTGGAGTCGACCGTCAAGGCGTTCACCGACGACCTGGCGGCGCATGTCCTCGGCAACGGCTGCGGCAGGCCCGTGGAGGGCGTTCTGCCGCTCTTCGAGGGCGGCAGGGCCCCGACGGGCATCCCGGGCGGCGGAGAGCCCGCGGAGTCCGGCGACAGCCGTCAGAAGATCTTCGTGGACTGGACGCTGTGCCGTGGCCACGGCCTGTGCGCCGACATCCTCCCGGAGGTCTTCCAGCTCGGCGCCGACGGCTTCCCGACCGTCGCCCAGGCGAAGGTGCCCCGCTACGCGGAGGCGAAGGCGCTGCGCGCGGTGCGCCGCTGTCCGGCACTGGCCCTGCGCATCGAGGAGGACACCCGCGCGAAGGAGCCCTCCCGCAACCTCCCGGCCCTCTCCCAGGGCCGCGGCCGCCGCGCCCTCGGCCGCTGAGCCGACGGGCCACCGGGGCGGCCGGGAGACGGGCGGCCCCTCCGGACTTCCGGGCTTCCGGGCCTCCCCGCCTCACCGCCTCCCCGCCTCCCCGCCTCCCCGCCTCCCCGCCTCCCCGCCTCCCCGCCTCCCCGCCTCCCCGCCTCCCCGCCTCCGGCGTGAACGGGTGGCCCGGCCACGGGAGTTCATCGGCCACGGGAGCCTCGGCCACGGGCGGACACCACGGACCGCACCCCAGGGCTCACACGGGCATCGCGCGCACGCGCGCGCGTGGGGGAACGAAAAAGATCCCGCCGGATCATTTCTGATCCGGCGGGATCTGCTTGTGGAGCTAAGGAGAATTGAACTCCTGACCTCCTGCATGCCATGCAGGCGCTCTACCAACTGAGCTATAGCCCCTTGTGGCCCTGCGGCGAAGCCGCATCTCGACCGTGTCGCCCGGTTTCCCCGGCGGCGACGCCAACATTACACGGTCCAGGGGGTGAACCACCAAATCGTTTCCGTTGCGTCCGGATTCGGGCGGGATGTCACGCGAGGTCAGCTCGGGACCGGTGGGATGCGATGGGGTCCGGTCACGCGGTGACGAACGAATAGAACCGCTTCAGCGTGCAGTGCTCCTCGAGGAGCCGGCCGTAGATCGGCTCACCCTCGAGTTCGCGGTACGTCTCGATCGGGTCGCCTTTTATGATCAGCGCCCGCGCGCATTCCTCGCACCAGTACTGGTAGTCGGAGTTGACCGGTTCCATGTCGCGGACGATCGGGGTGCCGCTGCCGCACCAGTCGCACTTCCGCCTGTGTGCACCCATCGATCAGCTCCAGCTGTGGCCGCAGGCCGTGCACACGTAGGAGATCCCGCCGTTGTCCCCGAGGACCTGGGCGACGAACGCGGAACCGCAGGAAGGGCAGCTGAGCCGGGTGGCCGTCCCCCGTGTCGACGCTGCTTCGAAGAGGTGGCCGACCTCTCCGAGGATGCTCGTAGGCATCGCTGCTCCCTCCCGTCGGGCCGCGCCCCCTTCCGGCCGTTTGATTCTGCCACGGCCGGGCCAATACGGTCAGCGACGCCTCAGTACCAGTCCGGACACGGCACCGGGCGGCTGTCGCGGCGAGCGCGAACATGCATGTGAGAAGCGCTTTCACAGAGGTATACGCCCGCGGGGCCCGAGTGACTCAGCCGCCGCGGGAACAGTCTGCCGAAATCGGCCGTGCGAGGGGGAACCGGATCTCGGCGTGGACGTCACCCGGTGGACGCGGCCGGCGGAGGGAGCAGGAGTCCCGTACGGCCCGGGCGCTGTTGCTCGGGCAATGAGAAATCCCGCCCCCTGAGGGGCGGGATCTTCTTCTACCGATCTTTGACGACTCCGCAGAGTGTCGATCAGTGGAGCTAAGGAGAATTGAACTCCTGACCTCCTGCATGCCATGCAGGCGCTCTACCAACTGAGCTATAGCCCCTTGCGTTCTTCCCGCTCGGCGGGGCGAACAAGAAGAACTTTAGCCTGCGACCTGCCGGAAAGTGAAATCCGGGTCCCGGGCCGGTCCGGTCGGCGCCCGGTCGACGGCCGGTCGGACACCGCCGGCGCCGGGTCCGTACCGGCCGTCCGTCGGCCTTGATCGGCCCGGCCGTCCGGCCGACGCCGGCCACCGTCGCCCGGCCACCGTCGCCCGGCTACCGCCACCCGGCCGCCGGCGCTCAGTCGTCGTCGCCGAGCACCGGCTCCGGCAGGGTGCCGGCGTTGTGCTCGAGGAGGCGCCAGCCGCGTGCGCCCTCGCCGAGGACGGACCAGCAGCAGTTGGACAGGCCGCCGAGGCTCTCCCAGTTGTGGGCCTCCAGGCCGAGGAGACGGCCGATGGTGGTGCGGATCGTGCCGCCGTGGCTGACGACGACGAGGGTGCCGTCCTCGGGCAGTTTCTCGGCGTGCCGCAGCACGACGGGAGCGGCGCGGTCGGCGACCTCGGTCTCCAGTTCGCCGCCGCCGCGCCGGACCGGCTCGCCGCGCTTCCACGCGGCGTACTCGTCGCCGAACCGGGCGACTATCTCCTCGTGCGTCAGCCCCTGCCACACGCCCGCGTACGTCTCGCGCAGCCCCTCGTCGTGAGTGATCTCCAGGCCGGTGAGCGCGGCGAGCTCGGCGGCCGTGGACGCCGCCCGGGACAGGTCCGAGGCGACGATCGCGTCGGGCCCCAGGGAGGCGAGCAGCCGGGCGGCGCGACGGGCCTGGGCGACGCCGGTCTCGGTCAGCCGGACGTCCGTCGTGCCCTGGAAGCGGCGCTCCACGTTCCACGCGGTCTGGCCGTGCCGCCAGAGGATGACGCGGCGGCCGCGGCCCGGCGTGCGGCCGGCCGCGGCCTGCGGGCCGGCGCTCACCGCAGGTCCCCGAAGCCGCTGGTCTCCTCCTCGGCCTCCTGCAGCCGGGCGTGCTCGGCGGCCTTGCCGCGGGTCGCCTTGGCGTCCTCGGGCAGGTCCAGCTCGGGGCAGTCCTTCCACAGCCGCTCGAGGGCGTAGAAGACACGCTCCTCGCTGTGCTGGACGTGCACGACGATGTCGACGTAGTCGAGCAGGACCCAGCGGGCCTCGCGGTCGCCCTCGCGGCGCACCGGCTTGGCGCCGAGATCCTTCAGGAGGCGCTCCTCGATCTCGTCGACGATGGACTTGACCTGGCGGTCGTTGGGGGCGGAGGCCAGCAGGAAGGCGTCCGTGATCGACAGCACGTCGCTGACGTCGTAGGCGATGATGTCGTGCGCGAGCTTGTCGGCGGCCGCCTGGGCGGCGGCGGTGATGAGCTCGAGGGAGCGGTCGGTGGCGGTCACTACACGGCTTTCCGTCGGCGGTCGTTTGACCTCAAGGGTCTCACGGACCGCCGACGGGACCCGGGCGACGGAGGTGACCGCACCGCGGTGGCGGCCTCCGCCGGCCCGTCGGCGGAGGGGCTAGGACGACGCGGGCTCGTAGTCCTGGCCCAGGACGACGGAGACGTCGGCGTTGGCGGCGACCGTGCCCTTCTTCACGGCGCTGGTGGACAGGCCCAGGGTCTTGGCGACCTCGGTGGCGTTCTCCTTCTGGGCGGCGTCCGCGTAGAGCACCTCGGAGGCGGACTCGGTGCCGGACGGCGTGCCGCCCTCCAGGAAGGTGAAGCCGCCGTTGAGGAGCACCACGCGCGCGTCCTCGGTGTTGGCCTTGGTGCCGCTGGCGTTCTGTACGGAGACGCTGACGGCGGCGTCCTGGTCGGGGCTCTTGGCGGTGCCGCCGAGGACGTCCTTGACGACGCTCGCGCTGGCCTCGGCGTCGAGCGTGCCGTCGGCCTGCACGGGCAGCAGGGCGGTCTTGTGGTCGCCGCCCTTGGCGAGGTCGGCGAGGCCGGCGAGGAACGCGCCGAGGTCCTTGTCGGTGAGCGAGGGGTCGAGGATCTGGGCCAGCGTCTGGACGGTGACCGTGGCGGCCTGGGCGTCGGAGGACACCTTGCGCAGCACGCCCTGCATGACCTGGCCGAACCGCTCCAGCTGGGCGTTCTGGGCCTCGCCCTCGGCGCGGTAGGTGGCGTAGGCGACGGCCATCTTGCCGCTGAGGGTCTGGTCCTCGCCCTTGTTGACCAGGGGGGCCTGGCCCTTCTCGGCGTCCGGGTCGGGGACGTCGGTGTCGGTGTCGACCTCGATGTTGCCGACCAGGTCGACGAGGTTCTGCAGGTAGGGGGTGTCCAGCCGCCAGGTGCCCTCGATGTCGGTGCCGAGGACGGTGTCCAGCGCCTCGCGGGTGCCTGCCGAGCCGTCCTCGTCGACCGACTTGGCGAGGGTGGTCGTGGTGCCGTCGTCGGTGGTGACGACGAGGGAGTTGGGCAGCAGGACGGTGGTGCCGTGCCCGGTGGTGGTGTTGTCGACGAGCAGCACCGTGGAGGTGCCGCCCTGGGCGGTGTCGTGCAGGTGGACGACGACGACGTCGCGCTTCTGGGCGGAGGCCGCGGTGGTGGTGCCGGTCGCCTTGTCGTCGGAGGAGGACAGGCCGGGCAGCTTCCCCGCGGACCAGAGGTAGCCGACGCCGCCGACCGCGGCCAGGGCGAGCACCACGGCCAGGGCGACGAGGCGGCTGCGGGCGCGGCGTTTGGCCTCCTCGCGGCGCTCGGTGCGGTTCTCGGTGAAGTTCAGCCAGTCGATGACGTCCTCGGAGTCGCCGTCGGGCTCCTCGACGAAGGCGAACTGCTCGGTCTGGTAGTCCCGTTGGCGGGGGACGGAGGCTTCCTGGTCCGGCGCGGCCGCCGTCTCCTGCGCGGCCGGTGCGGCCTGCTGGGGGATGTAGGCGGTCTGCTCGGCGACGCGCGGCTGCTGCCCGCCGGCGGCGGTCTGCCCGTAGGGGTCGTAGGGCGCGTCGGACGGGCCGCCGCCCTGCGGGGCGTACGTGCCGACGCCGTAGGGGTCGTGGACCGGGGCCTGCTGCCCGGTGTCGTACGGATCGCGGACCGGGGCCTGCTGCCCGGTGTCGTACGGGTCGCGGACCGGGGCCTGCTGCCCGGTGTCGTACGGATCGCGGACCGGGGCCTGCTGCCCGGTGTCGTACGGATCGCGGACCGGGGCCTGCTGCCCGGTGTCGTACGGGTCGCGGACCGGGGCCTGCTGCCCGGTGTCGTACGGGTCGTAGGCCGGGGCCTGCTGCTGCCCGGCCGTGGCGTACGGGTCGTAGCCGTAGCCCTGCTGCTGCCCGTACGGGTCGTAGGCCTGCTGCGGGACCTGCTGCTGTTGCGGGACCTGCCGGTACACGGGCCGGCCGTACTCGTCGTAGCCGACGAGCTCGTAGGCGTCTTCCCCGTGATCCGCGTCGTATCGGTCGTTCACCGGTGCCCCTCTCGGCTCACTCGCCGCGGTACAGCTCGCGTTTGTCGATGTAGCGCACGACTCCGTCCGGCACCAGATACCAGATGGGGTCGCCCTTGGCGACTCTCGCTCGGCAGTCCGTGGAGGAGATGGCCAGGGCGGGCACCTCGACGAGGGAGACGCCGCCTTCGGGGAGTCCGGGGTCGTTGAGGTGGTGTCCCGGCCGGGTGACCCCGACGAAGTGGGCGAGGGAGAACAGTTCCTCGCTGTCCCGCCAGGTGAGGATCTGGCCGAGGGCGTCGGCGCCGGTGATGAAGAACAGGTCGGTGTCGGGGTTGAGGGCCCGCAGGTCGCGCAGGGTGTCCACGGTGTAGGTGGGGCCGCCGCGGTCGATGTCGATGCGGCTGACCGAGAACTGCGGGTTCTCGGCGGTGGCGATGACCGTCATGAGGTAGCGGTCCTCGGCCGGGGAGACCCTGCGGTGGCTCTTCTGCCAGGGCTCGCCGGTCGGGACGAACACGACCTCGTCCAGGTGGAACTGCGCGGCGACCTCGCTCGCCGCCACCAGGTGCCCGTGGTGGATCGGATCGAACGTTCCGCCCATGACGCCGAGGCGGCGCTTGCCCGGGTTCGACGGGCCGGTAGGCATGTCCTGCTCTCCCATGCGTGCAGACCCTACCGGCCCGCCCTGAGGGCCCCGGCCGACGGATGTCCGGGGTGCCCCGGTATGGACATGGTGTGCCTCAGCGGTCGCGGTTGAAGCGGGTGGTGACCCACAGCAGGAGCAGCAGGATGACGAACGCGCCCCCGCCGGTCAGCAGGGGGTTCAGGCTCTCGTGGTTGCCGCCGTGCTCCTCGCCCTCGGCGGCGAGGGTGACCAACTGGGCAGCGGCGCTGTGGAAGCTCATCTTCGGCAGGACCTATCGCGTGTGGGCGGGATAAAGATGTCGGCTCATCGTAAGCGGGTGCCTCTTCGCCCATCACGCCGACTCCACCGTTGGGGAGAGCCGTTGCCTCCCGGCGGCGGGGCGACGGGCACCCGGAGGGGAACCTTCCCGCCCGCTCAGTCGTCCTTCCGCTTGTAGCCCCGCAGCAGGAACCAGGCGGTCAGTGCGCAGCCCAGGACCATCACGATCAGGACGATCCGGAGAAGGTTCCCCGTCCCCTGCTGCTGGGCGGCGTCTGCGGCCTGGGCGATCCAGACGGCCGCGGGGTGGTGCTCCATGGCGCGGGACTCCTTCGGTGTGGTGCCCGTCCACCGTAACTCCGCCTAGGCTGGGCCCCGCTTCGGGGGCGCAAAGGGCAGTACAAGGGTCCGCAAAGGGCCAGACATACGAGGGCCAGACACACGCACTGGGGGAAGACATGTCCGACGACGGCCACGAGCAGACCGGCCACGCGAAGGTGCCGAGCAGGCAGCGCAGGCGCTTCCCCGGGATCTCCTCGCGTGCCTACGAGCACCCGGCGGACCGTTCGGCGCTGGTGGCGCTGCGCAAGCTGAGCGGCTTCGACACGGTCTTCAAGGCGCTCAGCGGGCTGCTGCCCGAGCGGAGCCTGAGACTGCTGTTCCTGTCCGACTCGGTCCGCGTCTCCGACCAGCAGTTCGCCCATCTGAACGACATGCTGCGGGACGCCTGTTACATCCTGGACCTGGAGAAGGTCCCGCCGATGTACGTCAACCAGGACCCGCAGCCCAACGCGATGTGCATCGGCCTGGACGAGCCGATCATCGTGGTCACCACGGGCCTGGTCGAGCTGCTCGACGAGGAGGAGATGCGGGCGGTCATCGGGCACGAGGTGGGGCACGCGCTGTCCGGCCACGCCGTCTACCGGACCGTCCTGCTGTTCCTGACGAGCCTCGCCCTCCGGGTCGCCTGGATCCCGCTGGGCAACCTGGCGGTCATGGCGATCGTGACCGCCCTGCGCGAGTGGTTCCGCAAGTCGGAGCTGTCCGCGGACCGGGCCGGGCTGCTCGTCGGACAGGACCTGAAGGCGTCGATGCGCGGTCTGATGAAGATCGCGGGCGGTAACCACCTGCACGAGATGAACGTGGACGCGTTCCTCCAGCAGGCCGAGGAGTACGAGGCCGGCGGTGACCTCCGCGACTCCGTGCTGAAGATCCTCAACGTGCTGCCCCGCTCCCACCCCTTCACCACGGTCCGCGCGGCCGAGCTGAAGAAGTGGTCGGAGTCCCGTGACTACCAGCGGATCATGGACGGCCACTACCCGCGGCGCAGCGACGACAAGGACACCTCGGTCGCCGACTCCTTCCGCGAGTCGGCGTCGCACTACGCCGACCACGTCAAGAACTCCAAGGACCCGCTGATGAAGCTGGTCAGCGACATCGCGGGCGGGGCCGGCGGTCTGGGCGGCCGGGTCCGGCGCGGCTTCGACGGCTTCACCAGCTCCCCGCCGCCGAACGACCGCCCGGCCGACGCGCCCCCGCGCGAGGACGACTGAGCCGAGGGGACGACCGAGCCGAGGGGACGACCGAGCGGAGGAGACGACCGAGCGGAGGGGACGACCGAGCGGAGGAGACGACCGAGCGGAGGGACAGCCGCCTGGTCGGCCGTGCGCCGGGGGTTCACACCTTCGGCTGCGCACTCCCCGCCAGTGATCCGCACAGTGCCGTCGCTCCGCCCGTCGCGTACGGGTCGGTGCCGGCCGGACCACCCGCCTTGGCGGTCTGGCCGGCGAGCAGGGGCCGCAGGTGGTTCGTGGAGTCCTCGCCGCAGGACAGCGGTCCGGCCTGGACGTAGGAGACGATCAGCTGGGTCTGGCGCAGCCGCAGGTCGTCGCGGTCGAAGCGGAACTGCAGCTCGCGGCGGACGGTGAACAGCGAGGCCGGCGCCTCAGCGTCGGCTCCGGCCGGCCGCAGCGCGTACACGAAGGTGTGGTCGGCGGTGACCTCCAGGGTGGAGGAGTCGGCCTCGGCGGCCTGGAGCGTGCCCTGGACACGGATCTTGCGGTCGGCGAGCTCCGCCCTGGCCGGGTCGAAGCGGACGAGCCAGCCGGTCGGCGCGTGCCGCCCGTCCGCCGTCGGACGGGCGAAGCTCTGGTCGAACTGGTCGAGCTGGTCGGGGTCGATCAGCACCCGCACGGGCCGCACCTGCCGGCCGGTGAGCACCTCCGGGTAGAGGGAGGAGCGCACGATGTAGTCCTTGGCGGTGGTCAGGGCGGTGACGACCTGGCTGTCGGAGAAGTGCGCGGTGCGCCGGGAGGCGGGCAGCGGGATGCCCTCGGCGCCGATGCGGTACTGCGCGGCGGGGCTGTGCGCGTACAGGTACTCGGGGTCGGCCGTGCCGGGCACGGCGGCCTGCGGGGCGAGCGGGATGACGGTCATCCGCAGGGGTTCCACGGTGCGGCGGGCGGTCGGGGTCTGGTAGGGGTGGCGGACGCCCATGTAGATCGCGGTGCCGAAGGCCAGGGCGATCAGGACGACCAGGACGAGCGCCTGCCGGGACAGTCCCCGGCGCAGGGGCGGGCGGCGGCGGACGGCGGGCGCGTGGTCGGTGATGCGCTCCTCGGCGGAGTACTCCTGGAGGCGGGCAGCGCGGACGAACGATTCGTCGAAGACGACGGATCGGTACTCGTCCTCCGCTCCACCGGGAGCTCCCTCGGGTGTCCCCTCCGGTGGGTCTCCGGGCCCGCCCATACCTTCAGAGTAGGTCGCCGGAGGCTCGCATAAACGCCCTGGTACACGACAACTTCTGACATGTTCTCACCCATCGGCGAGGTGTCGTCCCGGCCGGGCTCAGGGCGTGCGCGGGACGGCTGAGACGGGTGGCCGGTAAGAGTCGGCGGACGCGGACGGCACGGTCGGGTTCCCCTGTTCGAGCCCGGTCGAGGCGGGCGGCGGCACCTGCTCCCGGCTGCCCGCGGAGGCGCCCCGGTAGACCGCGGCGAAGGCCAGCGCGATCATGCCGACGCCCATCACCAAGGCGAGTATCCAGGCGACGGGACGGTGCCAGCGGACCTGCTTGCCGTACGTCCCGAAGGTGCCGTAGCGGCGGTCCCAGCCGTCGGGGTCGTCACCGTCGTCCAGGTCGTCGTAGTCCGGGTCGTGGCCGAAATCGCCCGGTCCGTCGGGGCCGTAGGGGTCGTCGTAGCGGTCGCCGCGGGCGCGGGCGCGGCGGGCCTCGGCCTCGGAGGCCTCCGCTCTGGCCTGCGCGGCGGCCAGGAGGCGCTCGACGGCGGTCGGCTCGTGCACCGCGGCCGCCTGTACGAAGGCCTCGTCGAAGACCACGGAGGCGAACTCTTCGTCCGACACCCCGCGGTCGTGGTCGTCGTCGGGCTCCCAGCCGTCCGGGAACGGCGTGCCCCCCACGTCCTCCGGCACGGATCCAGAGTAGACCTGGGGGGTCATTTTGGGCAGACGGTACGGACATTCATCCGTCTGGTGAGACGCCTGTCACGGCCTCGCGCACGCCCCTTCCCGAGCCGTACGCCCCCGTGCCGGGCCGTACGCCCCCGTCGGCGCCGCTCTGCCCGCGGGGGCGGGCCGGCCGCCGTGGGGCCGCGTCAGCGCCGGACGTGCCCGTCGCCGGTGACGATGTACTTGGTGCTGGTCAGCTCGGGCAGGCCCATGGGGCCGCGGGCGTGCAGCTTCTGGGTGGAGATGCCGATCTCCGCGCCGAAGCCGAACTGGCCGCCGTCGGTGAAGCGGGTGGAGGCGTTCACGGCGACCGTGGTGGAGTCGACCAGCTGGGTGAAGCGGCGGGCGGCCTGCTGCGAGGTGGTGACGATCGCCTCGGTGTGGCCGGAGGTCCACAGCCGGATGTGCTCGACGGCCTTGTCGAGCGAGTCGACGACCGCGGCGGCGATGTCGTACGACAGGTACTCCGTCTCCCAGTCCTCGGGCGTGGCCTCCACGACGGTCGCCTTGGAGTCCTCGGCGTACGCCAGCACGCGCTCGTCGGCGTGGACGGTGACCCCGGCCTCGGCGAGGGCGTCGAGGGCGCGCGGCAGGAACCGCGCGGCGATGTCCTGGTGGACCAGGAGGGTCTCGGCGGCGTTGCAGACGCTGACCCGGTGGGCCTTGGAGTTGATGAGGATCTCGACCGCCATGTCGATGTCGGCCTGGGCGTCGACGTAGACGTGGCAGTTGCCGGTGCCGGTCTCGATCACCGGGACGACGGACTCCGCGACGACCGTCCGGATCAGCGAGGCGCCGCCGCGCGGGATCAGGACGTCGACGAGGCCCCGGGCCCGCATCAGCTCCCGGACGCTCTCGCGGCTCTCGCCGGGCACGAGCTGGACGGCGTCGGCGGGCAGCCCGGCGCCGCCGACGGCGTCGCGGATCACCCGGACGAGGGCGGTGTTGGACTCGTAGGCGGAGGCCGAGCCGCGCAGCAGCACCGCGTTGCCGGACTTCAGGCACAGGGCCGCCGCGTCCACGGTGACGTTGGGGCGGGCCTCGTAGATGATGCCGACGACGCCGAGCGGCACGCGCACCTGGCGCAGGTCGATGCCGTTGGGCAGGGTCGAGCCGCGCACGACCTCGCCGACCGGGTCGGGCAGCGCGACGACGTCCCGGACGTCGGAGGCGATCGCCCGTACCCGCTCCGGGGTGAGGGTCAGCCGGTCGACGACCGACTCGGCGGTGCCGGCCTCGCGGGCCTTGGCGATGTCCTTGGCGTTGGCCTCGACGATCTCACTCGTACGGACCTCCAGCGCGTCCGCGATGGCGAGCAGCGCGTCGTCCTTGGCGGCCCGGGGCAGCGGCGCGAGGTCGGCGGCGGCGGCCTTGGCACGGTAGGCCGCCTGGGTGACCGGCGAGAGGGCGTCGTACGGCGAGAGCGTGGTCATACGGGAAGGGTAGTGCGCGGCGCGGGGCCGGACGGCGCTCGTTCCACACCCCGAGACACGCGGCGGGACCGCCCGGTGGCCGTCCGGAGCGGGTCAGTACGGGTGTACTCCGACGGGCGTCGCGGGGGGCGGACCGTAGCCCTCGGCGATGCGCTGGTGGTAGGTCTGGCGGTCGATGACCTCGAGGCCGACGATCTCCCACGGCGGCAGTCCGGCGGTCTGGCGGTGCTCGCCCCACAGGCGCAGGGCGACGGCGGCCGCGTCGTGCAGGTCGCGGGCCTCCTCCCAGTAGCGGATCTCCGCGTGGTCGACGGCGTAGCGGCTGGTCAGGAGGAAGGGGTGGTCGTGTGCGAGCTGTTCCAGGGCGCGCCGCAGCTCCCTGAGGTCGGCGTCCTCGCCGGAGACGCTGAGGGTGACGTGCCAGAGGCGGGGCAGCTCCTCGGGCCGGGTGGCCTCCGGGCCGCGGCGCTCGGCTCCCCGGTAGCGCTCGCCGGCCGCGACGCTGGTCAGCGCGCGCTCCTCGGCTCCCGCACGCGCGGTCGGCCGGCCGGCGGCAGCGGAGGAGGCGGACGGTCCGCCGGTCGCGGCGGGCGGTGTGCCGGCCGGGGACGCGCCCCCGGCGGACGCTGCTTCGCCGGTTCCGCCGGTACTCCCACGGGCCGCTGCCACCCCAGGGTGCACTCGTCTCACGACGGCCTCCTTCACGCAGCGCTCGTGCGGAATGTCCCGCGGAATATGTCCCGAAGACAAAGTTGAGCAGGCCGCACGGCTCCGCGGGGCGGTTTCACGGAACGTCCCCCACCGGTACCGACCGTTCGAGCGGGTGCGGGAGCGGCCGTTCGACGCCGGTCAGGGGTGCAGGACGACCAGGTCGTCCCGGTGGACGATCTCCCGCTCGTACTCGGCGCCCAGCTCTCGGGCCAGTTCGCGGGTGGACCGCCCGATCAGCTGGGGGATCTCCTTGGCGTCGAAGTTGACGAGCCCCCGGGCCACCGCGCGGCCCGTGACGTCGCGCAGCTCCACGGGGTCGCCCGCGCTGAACTCGCCCTCGACTGCGGCGATCCCGGCCGGCAGCAGCGAGGTGCGGCGCTCGACGACCGCGCGGACGGCGCCGTCGTCGAGGGTGAGCGAGCCCTGCGGGGTGGACGCGTGCTGGAGCCACAGCAGCCGGTCGGCGGAGCGCCGGCCGGTGCGGTGGAAGTAGGTGCCGGTGTCGCCGCCGGAGAGGGCGTCGGCCGCGTGGACGGCGCTGGTGAGGACCACGGGGATGCCGGCGGCGGCCGCGATGCGGGCGGCCTCGACCTTGGTGACCATGCCACCGGTGCCGACGCCCGCCTTGCCGGCGCTGCCGATGTCCACCCCGGCCAGGTCGGACGGCCCCCGCACCTCGGCGATCCGCGAGGTGCCCGGCTTGCCGGGGTCGCCGTCGTACACGCCGTCCACGTCGGAGAGCAGCACCAGCAGGTCGGCGTGGACGAGGTGGGCGACGAGGGCGGCGAGCCGGTCGTTGTCGCCGAAGCGGATCTCGTCCGTGGCGACGGTGTCGTTCTCGTTGACGACCGGGAAGGCGCCCATCGCCAGCAGCTTGTCGAGGGTGCGGGAGGCGTTGCGGTGGTGGGCGCGACGGCTCATGTCGTCGGAGGTCAGCAGGACCTGGCCGACGCGGACGCCGTAGCGGGCGAAGGAGGCGGTGTAGCGGGCCACGAGGAGGCCCTGGCCCACGCTGGCGGCGGCCTGCTGGCGGGCGAGGTCCTTGGGGCGGCGGCGCAGGCCCAGCGGGGCGAGGCCGGCGGCGATGGCGCCGGAGGAGACGAGGACGATCTCCCGCTCTCCCCCGCTGCGGCTCTTGGCCAGGACGTCGACGAGCGCGTCGACGCGGTCGGCGTCGAGTCCGCCCGAGGCGGTGGTCAGCGACGAGGAGCCCACCTTGACGACGATCCTGCGGGCCTCGCGTACGGCCTGCCTTGCCCCTGCCACCTGTGCTTCGTCCCCTCGCCTGGATCACGGCTGCCCTCCGGGCAATCTACGCGAAGGGACGCCCGGACGGCCTCCGGGTTTCACTCCCCGGACGCTCACGCCCCGTGACGGCCTGGTCACTGCTGCCGGACGGGGGGAAAGGCTGTACGCCTTCCCCGCCGGGATTGAAGGCAGTCCAAATTCATTTTGAAGTTTCCGTCACTTAAAGTTCGCCCTGTGAAGCGCATACTCCTGAGATCGGGGAAGGGCCCCTTCGACGTGATCCCCGTCGAGGAAGCCCTCCACCGCGACGTGATCGCCACCAATTCCGGCAACCTGATCTTCAGTGATGCCGCCCACAAGATCCTCACCACGCCGGACAGTGAGGTCTTCTCCAACGGCATGCGCACCGACATCGGTGCGGCCGGGCGGATCAACGACGAATACGACGCCTTCGTCGTGCCGCTCGCCAACGCCTTCCGGCCGTCGTTCGAGGCCGCGCTGCAACGGCTGACCCGGCTGATCGGCAAGCTGAAGATCCCGGTCGTCGTCCTGGGCGTCGGCGCGCAGACCGGGGTGACCTACGACCCGGCGCGGCTGAAGGCCATGGAGCCCACCGTGCGCGCCTTCTGCTCGGCGGTGCTGAACCACAGCGCCTCCATCGGCGTGCGCGGCGAGTTCACCGAGCAGTACCTCAACGACATGGGCTTCAAGGACGTCGAGGTCATCGGCTGCCCGTCGATGTTCCTGTGGGGCGACACCCTCACCGTCGAGAAGCGGGTGCCGGCGCTGAACGCGCAGTCCCGGGTCGCGGTCAACGGCTCGCACACCGCGGTGCGCGGCGGAGGCCTGCACAAGATCATCACCCGGGCGCACGGCCAGTACCCGAACCTGCGGTACATAGGCCAGAACCTCACCGACGCCAAGCAGCTGCACTGGCGGGACGTGGACTCCCCGGCGGGCAAGATCACCGAGATGCCGACCCACCCCGACCACCCGATGTACCGCGAGGACAAGGCCCGCGTGTACATCGACCCGGTCACCTGGATCGACGACCTGCGGGACTTCGACTACTCGTTCGGCTCGCGCATCCACGGCAACATCGCGGCGCTGCTGGCGGGCACGCCCGCGACCGTGCTGGCCTTCGACTCGCGCACGCTGGAGCTGTGCCGCTACTTCGAGATACCGCACCGCCTCCTCAGCGAGGTGCCCGCGGACCTCGATCCGGCGGAGCTGTACGAGGAGGCCGACTTCGGCCCGCTCACCGGCAACCACAAGGAGCGCTTCGACCGCTTCACGGCGTTCCTGGACAAGAACGGCCTGGACAACACCTTCACCCACGGTGACGGCGGCGAGGCCTTCGAGACGAAGCTGCGCTCGCTGTCCTTCCCGGCGGGCGTGCGCCCCTGGAACGACACCGGCGTGGCGTCCCTGACCAGCCGGTTCGGGTGGCTCCAGCAGCGCATCACGCAACTGGAGGGCGACAACGCCCAGCTGAAGAAGGACCTGGCCCGCTCCAAGGTCCTGGCCAAGGCGGCCGCCGCCAAGGCCGCGCTCCCCTCGCCCTCCATCTACCGCCGGGCGCGCCGTGCGGTCGGGGGCCCGCTGAAGCGCGCGCTGAAGCCGACGAAGTAGGCGCCGGCCGGCGCGGCGGGTGTCGCGGGTGCCCCGGGTTCCTCCCGCCGGGCACCACGCGCCGCCCTGGCGCCGTCGGCCGGGCCATCGGGACCGCTGCGGCGCCTCCAGGCCATCGGGACCGCTGCGGGCCTCCGGGCCATCGGGACCGCTGCGGCATCTCCGGGCCATCGGGACCGCTGCGGGCCTCCGGGCCATCGGCACCACTGCGGCGCCTCCGGGCCATCGGCACCACTGCGGCATCTCCGGGCCATCGGCACCACTACGGCATCTCCGGGCCATCGGCACCGCTGCGGGCCTCCGGGTTATCGGTACCACTGCGACGGGTCCGGACGGGGCGGGTCCGGACGGGGCGGGTCGCCGTAGTGGGTCCGCCGTGGTGGGTCCGCCGTGGTGGGTCCGCCGTCGGTGCCTCACGCCGCCGCGGGCCGCCCGGCGGTCGCGCCGCGCCGGGACAGCAGCCGCCGTACCTTCCGGGCGGCCCGCCGCAGGAAGGACCCGGCCGGCCCGCCGCGCCATCCCGGGTGGGCCTTGGCCTCACGCGGTCCGGCGAGGTAGACGCGGTCGGGTACGGCGGCCGTCCGGGACCGGAAGTGGGGGTAGGCGAGGTAGAGGCGGGTGCCGCGCTTCTCCAGCACGGGGGTGGGCTCCTGTCCCGCCTCTACGAAGCGCAGGACGTCCGCGAGCAGATCGGGGCGCCGCTCGGCCACCAGGTGCAGGCGCAGCCGTTCGTGGACGCGGAGGCGGTGGGCGACGCCCTCGTTCCAGTGGGCGTCCATCAGCGGCGCGGCCAGTTCCGTCTTGCTGCGCCGGGTCTCCTCGTCGTCGCGGAGGAAGACCGGCCCGAACTGCGGCAGGACGGTGACGAGGAACGGGCGGACCATGAGGGCGTCCCTGCGGGGGCCGGGCGGGAGCTTCCGCGCGAGGAGGTCCATCAGGGCGCGCGCGGAGTCGAAGCGCGGGGTGTGACCGCCGGTCCTGGTCACGTGCTTGCCGTCCGCGCGGCCCACCAGGTAGTAGCAGGTGTGGTCGGCCAGCACGGAGACGCCGTCGGCCCGCAGGTAGGCCTCCATCGTGAACAGCGCGTCCTCGCCGGTCCACAGGGACTCGTCGAAACGCATGCCGTGCCGTTCCAGCAGCGCGCGGCGGAACAGCTTCTGGGCGCTGAGCGTGAACTTGATGTCGGAGGAGAAGACGTCGGTGCGGTCGAGGTTCCTGCCCCACATCGACCGGGGCGCCTTGCGGTCGACGCCCTCGACGCGGCCGAGGACGACGTCCGTGCCGTTGGCGTCGGCCAGGGCGACCATGCGTTCCAGCGCCTCGGGGCCGAGCCGGTCGTCGGCGTCGAGGAAGAAGACGTAGCGGCCGGCGGCCCTGGCGAGACCGACGTTGCGCGGGCCGCCGGGGCCGCCGGAGTTCCGCTGGCGGACGACGGTGACGGCTATGGGGGCGCGGGCGGCGAACTCCTCCAGTTGCTCACCGGTGCCGTCCCGTGAGCCGTCGTCCACGGCGACGACCTCGAAGCGCGCCGGGTCCATCGACTGCGCCTCGACCGACGCCAGGCACTCGACCAGGTACGGCATCGCCTCGTAGGCGCCGATGACCACGCTGACGTCCGGCTCCGCCCGGATCATCGCTCCCCCTCGTCACGCATGCTCTCCCCCTCGTCATGTCTCCCGTCGTGCCGACGCTTCGACGCTTCGACGCTTCGACGCTTCGACGACCCGGTGGACGGGCTACGACGGGATGGGGTTGCTTCGACGGCTTTCGTCCTCGTATGTGTCCCGCGCGACGGCGCACGGAAACGGCTCGGCCCCCGGAGATCACTCTCCGGGGGCCGAGCCGATGGGGTGGCGGGGACGGCCTCCAGCCGGGGGCGGGCGCCGGTCGCGCCGTCGTCAGGCGGTCGTCGGGCGGTCGTCAGGCGGTGGTCAGACCGTCCGTCAGGCCTTCCGCGGCCACGCCCTCGTCCGCCAGGGCGTCCGCCGCGTCCGCCGCGCCGGCCGCCGCGGCGACGGCCAGGGACTCCTGGCCGACGTTGCGTGCCTCGGCCTTCAGCGCGAGGTCGGCCACGGCGGTGTTGAACTGCTCGATGGAGGTCGGCTCGTCGGGGCCGAGCAGGTACTCCTTGAGCTCCTTGCGGTCCTCGGCCAGCGGGTCGGCGGCCGGGGTGCGCACGGCGTCCAGCAAGCGGTCCAGCTCGTCCGCGCCGTTGCCCAGGATCACGGCCGCGCGCACGGCGGTGTTCTGCCGCCGGAACTCCTCCGCGCCCAGCCCGGCCGAGTCGGTGACCGCGTACGGCTTGCCGCTGGCGATGAAGTCGGAGACGACGCTGGAGATGTCGGAGACCATCGCCTCGGAGGCGTTGAAGCAGTCGTACAGGCGCGGTCCGGCGCCGGTGACGACCCGGTGCTCGAAGGAGGGGAAGGAGCGCCAGTAGGCGTCGTTCCACTCGGTCCGCAGCCGGGCGGCCTCCTCGTGCTTGCGCATGTCCACCAGGCCGTCGCGGCTGGTCACGGCTTCGTCGGCCTTGTCGTCGAAGGCGAGCGACAGGGAGTCCAGGCGGGCCTTGAGCCGGGTCAGGTCGGACTTGGCGCGGGTCTGGGCGGCCGCGTCCGCGTCCGCGGTGAAGCGGGGGTCGGCGGCGCGCTGGGCGGCGGCCTTCTTGATCAGCGCGGTGATCCGGCGGTGGGCGGCGCCGGCCTTGGCGCTGCGGGTGCCGGTGAAGGGGTGCGGCTTGTACAGGACGCGGACCGGGGGCTCGGCCGCGATCAGCTTCTTCACGATGTTCTCGCCGGCCAGCAGGAGCGAGGTGTTGCCCGGGTTGTCGTCCCAGCCCTCCCAGGTGGGCGCGTACAGGACCGTCGGGATCCGTCCCTCGGACGGGCCCCGCCACGGCTCGATGGGGGCGAGCTGCGGGCGGCCGACCTCGACGATGTCCTCGTCGCGGATGCCGACGTCGGCGATGGCGTAGCGGTCGCGGCCCGCGCGGCCGGCGGTCCACACCTCGTCGTAGACCTTGCTGAACGGGTTGACGCTGGCGAGCTTGTCGCTGTCGCCGTGGCCGATGAAGACGTGCTTCATGGTGGGCACGCGCAGCAGGTGGATGTTCTTGCCGACGTTGGCCGCGTACAGCGCCACCCGCACCGTGGACAGGTCCATGTTCATCAGGTGCACCCCCCCGGGCACGCAGACGACGGGGACCGTGGTGGGCGCCATCTTCTCCAGGATGTAGCGCTCACGCAGGATGACCAGCGGCCGGGAGTCCAACTGCTCCATGGTCTCCAGCCACATGTTGACCTGGTACGCGGAGTCCTTGGAGCCGGAGAAGTACAGCACCGTCTCCGGGCGGTACTCGCGCAGCCAGGTGCTGACGGTCTTCAGCACCTTGTCGGCGTGGGGCGGGATCCGGTCGGCCCGCAGGTGCGGCACGAGCGCGAGGACGTAGAGCACGCCCAGGCCCACGGTCACGCCGACGCCCGCGTAGGCGGCGGGCGCGGAGTCGGTGAGGGCGTAGACGAGCAGGCCCACGACGGCCGCGAGGTCCAGGTGGAGCATCTTCACGCCGGCCCGGCTCAGCAGGCGGCGCGGCGGGGCGTCCGGGATGCGCATCCGGGAGGCCAGGTCGACGTTGCGGGTGACGACCGGCATCTGGCGGCGGTTGCCGATGAGGGTGACCAGCGCGCCGTGCGGGGCCTGGAGGCCGAAGAAGGCCGTGAAGCAGGCGATCGCGGCGTAGAAGGCGGGCTCCTCCGAGTGGCCCAGCCGGGCCAGCAGCAGGATGAGCAGCAGTTCCCGGATCAGGAAGCGGGTCGACAGGCCGGCTCTCACCTTGCCCAGCAGGGCGATGAGGTAACTGCCCTTGCGGTGGAGGTAGAGGTCCGCCAGGTACGTCACGGCGGCCACGGCGGCGAAGGCGGGGACGCTCGGGACGAGCGCGGCCAGCATGAGGCCGGGGTAGCCCAGCGTCATGAGGGCCGCCGCGGCCAGCTCGGCCGCACTGCCCACCCGGGCGACCCGAATAGCGGTGCTTATCACGGAGGAACCTGCTCTGGGAGGGGTGCCGGTCATAGGGGAAAAGAGCCGGAAAGTCCGGAAAATCCCCTGCGGGGGTTTCGGGAGTTTTACGGATTCAGGCCTCTGTGAATTCTCCGTAAACGAGGAGCCACAGAGGCCTGAATTCTCATGGCTATGAGCGCCCGATTATGCCACGCCGTCCTGTCGGTCCAGGACCCCCGCCAGGGCCTGCTCGAAACCGGAGGCCCGGCTGGCGTCGGCGGTCGGGTCCTGCTGGCGTACGTCGATGACGTGCCCGGTCAGCTCGGACAGCAGCACGTCGAGGGAGGTGCGGGCGACCGCCTCGGAGGACAGCAGGCTGCCCGCGGGTTCCTGGCCGAAGGCCTTGGTGCGCATCGGGGTCGCCGTGCGCTCGGGGTTGATGCAGTTGACGCGGACGCCGTCGCCGGCCCACTCGTCGGACAGTGCCTGGGTGAGATTCACCATGGCGGCCTTGGTCGAGGAGTAGAGGCTGTACTCGGCGCGCCCGCGGGTGTAGCTGCTGGAGGTGTACAGCAGCAGCTGGCCCTTGCTCTCGGCGAGGTACTTGTAGGCCGACCGGGCGATCTGCACGGGGGCCAGGTAGTTGACCTTCAGCGCTTCCTCGATGGTCGCGTTGTCGGTCTCGGCGAGCTTGCCGATGCGCAGCACACCGGCGGTGTTGACGACGTAGTCGATCCGGCCGGTCTCCGCGTACGCCTTGGACAGCGCGTCGTCGACCTCCTCCGGGTTCTCCACGTGGGTGCCGGTGGTGGAGCGGCCCAGGGCGTACACCGTGGCGCCGTAGGACTCGGCGAGTTCGGCGATGTCCTTGCCGATGCCGTACGAACCGCCGAAGACCACCAGGGTCCTGCCGGTGAGCAGGTCCCGGTAGGCCTCCTCGCCGTTCTGCTCGGGCGCGGCGGTGGAGGCGAGCTGGAAGAGCTTGTCGGCGATGAAGACGTCGACCGGCTGCGTCACCTTCATGTTGTACTCGTCGCCCGCGACGACGTGGATCGGCACGTCCGGCAGGTAGCGCAGCACGACCGTGCAGTCGTCGGTGGCCTGGAAGTTGGGGTCGCCCGCCGCCACCTCGTACGCCCGGCGGATCGTCGACAGCTTGAACGCCTGCGGGGTCTGGCCGCGGCGCAGCCGGGAGCGGTCCGGGATCTCGGTGATGAACTCGCCGTCCTCGCCGTGGGTCCGGGTCACGATGATGGTGTCCGCGGACGGGATGGCGACGTCGACCGCCTGGTAGCGGTCGAGCGCGGCGACGCAGTCGTCGATGACGCGCTGCGAGAGCAGGGGGCGCACGGCGTCGTGGAAGAGGACGTTGAGGTCCTCGCCGTCGGCCAGCCCCTCGCCCAGGGCCGCGATGGCGCGCTCGGTGGTCTCGTTCCGCGTGGTGCCGCCCTCGATGACCCGGGAGACCTTGGTGAACCCGGCCTTGGCCACGATCTTCTCGACGTCGGGCACATAGCCGGGCGCCATCAGCACGATGATGTCGTCGACGGAGTCGGCCTGCTCGAAGGTGGTCAGCGTGTGCTCGATGACTGCCTTGCCGGCGATCTTCAGCAGCTGCTTGGGGATCGACAGACCCACCCGCTGGCCGGTGCCACCGGCCAGGATCACTGCGGTGGTACGGGGCTTGGCTATGTGCTGGGACACAGGTGACCTACCTTGGGGCGACAGGGAACGGGGAAATGGTCCCACTTGCGGTTACCGCGATGCAAGGTGAGCGCCCTTCCGTGCATATGTGCACGCCATCTGTCATTCACCTTGTCGGCCCGGCGATTGACGAGACATGAGTGCGCCTTCCTCGGAGCCCCCGTGAAATCCTGTGAGTAAGTCCACAGGAAGCGGCGGCGGGCGGCCGGAAGCGGCGGAAAGCGCCTAGCGCCGCCGCAGCCGCTTCAGACAGCGGTGCCCCAACACTCTCACGAGTTCCTTCGACGGCGTCCCATGCACCGTGCGCGCCTTGCCGGCGGGTTCGGCGGCCACCGCGGCGAGCGCGCCGTACAGCGCCTGAGCGGCGACTTCGGGTGAGATCCGGGGCTCCTCCTCGGGCTGCCCGGCCTCCTGTGCGGGACGGTGGGCGGGCTTCGGCACGGCGGACAGCAGGCCCGGATCGCCGATGACGCGCACGCCCATGGCCTCGATGCGCCCGGTCATCTCGGCGCCGATCGCGGCGGCCGCCTCGGCCGCCCAGGCCGGGGTGGAGATCCGCACGTCGCGGGACGTGGGGCTGCACGCGTTCTTCATATGCATGACCGCGCCGTGACGGACCAGCCTGGAATAGAGCTCGTCGGGAAGTCCATTGCCGCGGAATTCCTTATTGAGATTGCGCAGCATTTCGGTCTCGGCGAGCGTGAGCGAACGGTTCGCCGTGTCGGGCACGGGCTGCAGGAGCCGGTCCGGCAGGCCGAGCAGCGCCTCGAAGGTGCGCATCAGCCCGTCGCGGTCCCGGTCGTCGACCACCACGACGGTGACCCGGTCGGCGCCCACCACCCGCACCCACCGTTCGACGAGCCGGTCGTGCCGGTGGCGCCGCCAGAAGCTCGGGTTGGGCTTCTCGTAGGGCGCCTTGCGGAGCATGTGCTCCAGCCACTCCTCGTAGCTCATCCGCAGCCCGTTCTGCACGTACTGCTGCCACTGCGAGGGCATGATCCGCACCAGCGGGCGCAGGGTCACCAGGACGTGGACGCGCTCCCCGCCCAGTTGCCCGACGATCCGCTCGATCGTCTCGTCGTCGGGGGCGTCGGCGAAGAACTCGCTGCTGATCACCGACGTGCTCCGGCCGGTGGCGCGCACCTGCTCGACGAACCGGGTCCAGTGCTGCTCGGTGGGGGTGGTGTCCCCCATCATCCCGGAGCGGGCGCAGGCGGCCAGCACGGCCTGCATGGGGTGTCTGCTGGTCGCGGGGAACACGACGCCGCGCTCCGGCATCCGGTCCTTCGCCGCGAACAGGGCGCCCTGGATGGCGGTGGTCCCGGTCTTGTGCGGGCCGATGTGCAGCAGGCGGGTGCCGGTGGGCAGGGGCGCGGGGCGGCCGCCGGCCGCTCGGGTGTCGTTCACGTGCTTGTCGTCGCTCGTACAGTCCGTCTCCATGGTTAGGAGACGGTAAGAGACGTTCCTTAGGCGAAGCTGAGAGGAGCCTGGGTGTGCGATGAGTGACCGCTGGTCCCGGGCTGCTCCCCGCCGGTGTCAGGCCGGCCGTACGCCCGTCCTGCCGTCGCTCACGCACGGTTTCGCCGGCGTCCGGGCGGTCGCCTCGGGCTTCCGGACGGTGTCCACGACCCGCACTCCGGTACGGGGTGCCGGTACGGGGTGAGGGGGTACTGCTCCCCTCCTCCGGAGGCCTGAGGGTTCGGCGGCCACAGGCCGGCCCAGGCCGCGGGCGAGCCTCGAAGCGCCGCCGGACCCCGGACGCCGAAGAGCCCCGGGGCACGAACGGGCCCCAGGGCTCGGACGAACCCCGGCCCGTGGCCGAGCCTTGAAGCGCCGCCGGACCCCGGGCGCCGGAGGGTCCCGGACTGCCGGAGAGTCCGAGGGCACAGGCGGGTCGCAGACCGTGGGCGGCCCCGGGGCGCGCGAGTCCCGGGGGCTCCGGTGGGGTCAGAAGGGCTCGAAGCCCTCGAACTCCTCGGCGGCGTCGTCGCGTTCGGCCTGGCGGTCGCGGCGGCGCTGGGCCGCGGGCCGCGGGGCCTCGAAGCGGTGGTCCTCACCGCGGCGGCCGAGCATCTCGGCGCCGGCGGTCACCGTCGGCTCCCAGTCGAAGACGACGGCGTTCTCCTCGGGCCCGATGGCGACGCCGTCGCCGGACCGGGCCCCCGCCTTCATCAACTCGTCCTCCACGCCGAGGCGGTTGAGCCGGTCGGCGAGGTAGCCGACGGCCTCGTCGTTGCTGAAGTCGGTCTGCCGCACCCAGCGTTCGGGCTTCTCGCCCCGGACGCGGAACAGCAGCTCCCCGTCGATCTCCTCCCGCGTGACGGTGAAGCCCGCGTCGTCCACGGCCTTGGGCCGGATGACGATCCGCGTGGCCTCCTCCTTGGGCTTGGCCGCGCGGGCCCTGCCGACGAGGTCGGCGAGCGCGAACGACAGCTCCTTGAGCCCCGTGTGCGCGACGGCGGACACCTCGAAGACGCGGTAGCCGCGGGCCTCCAGGTCGGGGCGGACCATCTCCGCGAGGTCCTTGCCGTCCGGGACGTCGATCTTGTTCAGGACGACGATGCGGGGACGGTCGCCGAGCCCGCCGTACTCGCGCAGCTCCGCCTCGATGACGTCGAGGTCGCTGGCGGGGTCACGGTCGGATTCGAGGGTGGCCGTGTCCAGCACGTGCACGAGCACGCTGCACCGCTCGACGTGCCGCAGGAACTCCAGGCCCAGCCCCCGGCCCTGGCTGGCGCCCGGGATGAGACCGGGGACGTCGGCGATGGTGTAGACGGTCGAGCCGGCGGTCACCACGCCCAGGTTGGGCACGAGGGTGGTGAACGGGTAGTCGGCGATCTTCGGCTTGGCGGCGGAGAGCACGGAGATCAGGGACGACTTCCCGGCGCTCGGGTAGCCGACCAGCGCCACGTCGGCGACGGTCTTCAGCTCCAGCACGATGTCGTGCAGGTCGCCGGGCTCGCCGAGCAGCGCGAAACCGGGCGCCTTGCGGCGGGCGGACGCGAGAGCCGCGTTGCCGAGGCCGCCCCGCCCGCCCTGGGCGGCGACGAAGGAGGTGCCGTGCCCGACCAGGTCGGCCAGCACGTTGCCCGCCCTGTCGAGGACGACGGTGCCGTCCGGCACCGGGAGGACGAGGTCCTGCCCGTCCTTGCCGGAGCGGTTGCCGCCCTCGCCCGGCTTGCCGTTGGTGGCCTTGCGGTGCGGGGAGTGGTGGTATTCGAGCAGCGTGGTCACGGACTGGTCGACGGTGAGGATCACATCGCCGCCGCGCCCCCCGTTGCCGCCGTCGGGACCGCCGAGCGGCTTGAACTTCTCACGGTGGACGGAGGCACAGCCGTGGCCTCCGTTACCCGCGGCGACGTGGAGTTCGACGCGGTCCACGAAGGTGGTCATGGTGGGGTGCCTCCAGCACTTCGGTGATACGTACGGTTCTGTCTACTGCGTAACACGCGAAAGGCGGACCCGCCTTCCCGGATGGGAAGTGAGGTCCGCCTCGCGAAACGTTCGCGGAAAGCCTGAGGTCAGGCGGCCGGAACGATGTTCACGACCTTGCGGCCACGGTGGGTGCCGAACTCCACCGCACCGGCCTGGAGCGCGAACAGCGTGTCGTCGCCGCCGCGGCCCACGCCGGAGCCCGGGTGGAAGTGGGTACCGCGCTGGCGGACCAGGATCTCACCCGCGTTGACGACCTGACCGCCGAAGCGCTTCACGCCGAGCCGCTGGGCGTTGGAGTCGCGACCGTTCCGGGTGGACGATGCGCCCTTCTTGTGTGCCATGTCTCCTCAGTCCCTTACTTCGCAGCCGCGGGGATCTCAGTGACCTTGATCGCCGTGTACTGCTGGCGGTGGCCCTGACGACGGCGGTAGCCGGTCTTGTTCTTGTAGCGCAGAATGTCGATCTTCTGGCCCTTGTGGTGGTCCACGACCTCGGCCTGGACCTTGATGCCGGCCAGCACCCACGGGTCGCTGGTCACAGCGTCGCCGTCGACGACGAGCAGGGTCGAGAGCTCGACCGTGTCGCCCACCTTGGCGGTGGAAATCTTGTCAACCTCAACGATGTCACCGACAGCAACCTTGTGCTGGCGGCCACCGCTGCGCACGATGGCGTACACGCGGATCTCACTCTCTCGCTCGGGAACGGCACCCCCGCAGTCCAGCCACCCGGGAACGAACACGGACGGCCTCTCCCGGCCACCGAGGCAACTCGGGAGGAAGAGGTTTACGGGGATGTGGCACGTCTGTGGACACGCCGACGGTCAAGGTTACGGGGCCGGTGTACAGGGGTCAAACCGGGCCGGGACGCCCCCGGCCCGTATGCTCGCGGGGCGAAGCCGTACTGCGGAAGGCGAAGAAGTGAATTACAGGGTCCAGCCCAGCGCCCAGGTCGACGCGAGCGCCGAGATCGGCGCCGGGAGCAGCGTCTGGGACCTCGCGCAGATCCGGGAGGGTGCCCGCCTCGGGGAGGGCTGCGTGATCGGCCGCGGCGCGTACGTCGGCTCGGGGGTCCGCATGGGCGACAACTGCAAGCTGCAGAACTACGCCCTCGTCTACGAGCCGGCCGAGCTCGGTGACGGCGTCTTCGTCGGCCCCGCCGTGGTCCTCACCAACGACCACAACCCGCGCTCCGTCGACCCCGAGGGCAACCAGAAGCGCGGCGGCGACTGGGAGGCCGTCGGCGTGCGCATCTCCGACGGGGCCTCGATCGGGGCCCGCTCGGTGTGCGTCGCGCCGCTCACCATCGGGCGCTGGGCGATGGTCGCCGCGGGGGCCGTGGTGACGAAGGACGTACCCGACTTCGCCCTGGTCCTCGGCGTGCCGGCCCGTCAGGTGGGCTGGGTGGGCCGCGCCGGCGTCCGGCTGGTCGCACGCGAGGGCGAGCCGGGCGTGTGGGAGTGCCCGCAGAGCGGCGCCCTGTACGAGGAGAAGGACGGGGTGCTCGTCGAGCGCTCCGCGTGATCCGTCCCGTTGCCGCCCGGACCGGGCACAAGATTCACGAAACCGTTATGCGTCGACCCCAAAGCGTCGCTCCGGCCCCGCTGACCACGGCGTGAACACGGCGTGAACAGTGCCGGGCGACCCCGCGCCGGCCCGGCCAAGGGCCTGCCGGGGGTCGCCCGTTGCCTACCATTCCCCTACCAAAAGCCCGACCGAGAAGAAGAGTGCTCAGTGAAAGTCATCAGCATCGTCGGAGCCCGACCCCAACTGGTGAAGCTCGCCCCCATCGCGGCGGCCTTCGCGGAGACTGAGCACGAGCACGTGATCGTGCACACCGGGCAGCACTACGACGCCGACCTCTCCGACGTCTTCTTCTCCGGCCTCGGCATCCCCGACCCCGACGTCCACCTCGGCGTCGGCTCGGGCAGCCACGGGGTGCAGACCGGCGCCGTGCTGTCCGCGCTGGACCCGGTACTGGAGCGGGAGCGGCCCGACTGGGTCCTCGTGTACGGCGACACCAACTCCACCATCGCCGGCGCGCTGTCCGCCGTGAAGATGCACCTGCCGGTCGCGCACCTGGAGGCCGGCCTGCGCTCCTTCAACCGGCGGATGCCGGAGGAGCACAACCGCGTCCTCACCGACCACTGCGCCGACCTGCTGCTGGCCCCGACCGAGGAGGCCGTGCGCCACCTGGCGGGCGAGGGCCTCGCCGAGCGCACCCGCCTGGCCGGCGACGTCATGGTCGACATCTGCCTGCGCATCCGCGACCAGGTGCGGGCCGGCGAGTTCCCGGCGCCGGAGCTGCCCGAGGGCATCGACCCGGCCAAGCCGTTCCTGCTGGCGACCCTGCACCGCCCGGACAACACCGACGACCCCGAGCGGCTCGCCGCGATCGTCGGCTCGCTCGCCAAGCTGCCGGTGCCGGTGGCGCTGGCCGCGCATCCCCGTCTGGTCGCCCGCGCCGAGGAGCACGGCATCGACCTGGCCCAGGGCAACCTCCACGTCGGCCGCCCGCTGCCGTACGCGAGCCTGGTCGCCGCCGTGCTCGCCTCCGTCGGCGTGGTCACCGACTCGGGCGGGCTGCAGAAGGAGGCGTTCCTGCTGGAGCGCATCTGCACCACCATCCGCCCCGAGACGGAGTGGGTGGAAACCGTGCACACCGGTTGGAACGTCCTTGTACCCGACCCGCACACGCTGTCGCCGCAGGAGTGGGCCGAGACGGTGACCCGTCCCGTGCCGACCGCCGACCCCGGCACCCCCTACGGCGACGGCCGCGCGGCGCAGAACGTCGTCCGGCTCATGGAGGAGTGGAAGGGGGGCAGCCGGCCCGCCTGACGCGGCACAGGGGGTCGTGGCCGTCCGCCCCGCGGACGGCCACAAGCGACCCACAGTCCGCGCACGTCAGCGTGCTAGCGTCAACTGCTATGTCATCGTCTCCCACGTCCGGTCCGTCTGCGGAAGGCAGGCGGCCCCACGTCATCTATCTCGCGATCGGCTTCCCTCCGGCCGCCAAGAGCTCCACGTACCGGATGCGCGAGACCGCCAACCAGTTCGTGAAGGCCGGCTGGGACGTCACGGTCGTCAACATCGCCCGGGAGTCCTGGGAACTCGACTCCGGCATCGACCTCTCCCTGCTGGAGCAGGTCGACCCCCGGGTGAACATCGTCGAACTGCCGCTGTCGCGCGAAGACCTGGAGACGGACATCCGCCTCTACGACGAGGCGCGCGCCCTCGACCCCAACGGCTGGGTCGCCCAGCTCCGCCGCCGCCAGACCGCGGCCTTCCCGGAGCCCAACTTCGGTGAGTGGCGCGGCGACCTGGAACAGGCCGTCCTGCGCATCCACCGGGAACGGCCGGCCGATCTGCTGCTCGCCAGCTGCGTGCCGTACGTCAACCTCGCCGCGGCCTGGAAGCTGTGGGAGGACGCGAAGGTGCCGTACGCGGTGGACTTCCGCGACGGCTGGTCCATCGACGTCATCGACGGCGTCGAGGCGTTCTCCCGCGACTCCGAGGAGGGCCGCTGGGAGCAGAGGATCCTCGACCACGCGGTGTCGCTGTGGGTCGTCAACGACCCGATCGCCGAGCACTACCGCAAGCGCTACCCGGAGTTCGCCGACCGCGTGCACGTCGTGCGCAACGGCTACGACGCCGACAGCTCGCCGGGCCGGGTGCACAAGGCGGACCGCGAGTCCGGGCTGGTCTTCGGCTACCTCGGCACCGTCAACTTCACCATCCCGCACCTGGAAGTGGTGCTGAACGCCTGGCGCGCGGCCCGCGAGAAGGAACCGCTGCTGGCCAACGCGCGCTTCGAGATCCGCGGCCACCTCGGCAACGGCGCCAGCCGCGGAGCGAACCGGCACGCCGAGGTCCTCAAGGACGCCGAGCCCGACGGCGTCTTCTACGGCGGCCCCGCCGCCAAGGCCGAGGTCTCCTCGATCTACGCCGGCTGGGACGCCATGGTGCTGATCCTGATCGGCGGCCGGTACGTCACCTCCGGCAAGGTGTACGAGTACATGGCGACGGGCCTGCCGATCGTGTCGGCGCACGCCGTCGAGCACGACGCCTCCAACGTGCTGAAGGGCCACCCGCTGTGGACGGGCGCCCCCGGCCTCGACGAGGAGGGCCTGACCGAGTCGTTCATCAGGGCCGCGCACATGGCGGTGGAGACGACCGACGCCGAGCACGCCGAGGCGATGGCCCACGCCGACCAGTTCACTCGTGAGGCGCTGATGTCCGTCGCCGTCAAGAACCTCGTCGAGGAGCTCGCCCCGTGACCGAAGTCCTGCTCGTCGCCGCCGACCGGCCGCAGCTCGGCGTCCTGGCCTCCGCGGTGCGCACGTTCGAGGCCCTGGGGGCGCGCGTGCACCTGGCGGGCGCCTTCCACCTGGAGGCCGAGGGCGTTCCCGAGGAGCTCGCCAAGGTCGGGCTGGCCGGTGTGCACCAGCTGCCGCGCAGCCTCAAGCACCGCAGCCAGGCGCTGCGCCGCCGGGCCGGCAAGTCGCCGCGCGGCCTGCGCGTGTGGATGCAGATCGGCCGCGACTCGTGGCTGCGCTCCCGGGCCCGCAAGGCCGACGTGCTCGTCGCCCTGGATGCCGGCTCCGTGTACACGGTGTGGCGGCTGGCCGAGTACAACCGCGGCGCCGCCGCCAAGTTCGGGCTCGCGCCCGCGCTGAAGGCCGTCGAGGAGCTGAAGGACAAGGGCGGCGCCGCGGCCCGCTCCTCCGTCCTGCCGCCGCTGCACGTCGTCGCCCGCGATGTGCGCCGCGGTGTCGGTGAACTGCCCGCCCAGCTGGTGCGGGCGGCCACGCCGCGCACCGTGATGCGCTCCGGCGTCGGCGCCCGGCTGTGGCGCTCCGCCGTGACCGCGCCCGGCATGCCCGTCAAGGTGCGCGCCGCGACCTCGCGGTACGTCGCCGAGGGCATGCAGTGGGCGGGCCGCACCAGCGGTGCCGCGCTGACCCTCGCGGACGCCGCCGCGCGCATCCCGGACCCGAAAGTGCGGGCGGACCTCTACTACGAGGGCGCCATGCAGGAGATCCGCAAGGGCATCAGCCCGCGCATCATCGGCAAGGCGGTCGGGGCCCATCTCGCCCACGCCGACGCGGAGTTCGCCAAGGGCGACATCGGCGAGGCGGCCGAGGCGCTGAACCGTGCGCTGTTCCTGGACTTCCACCGGGTGCTGCACATCGACCAGCTGTCGTCGCCGCTGGCCAAGGACGCCGAGGGGTTCGTCGCCCCGCTGCACCGCTCCACGGCGTTCCAGGCGCTGAGCCGCCCCCGCGGCCGCAAGGTGCCCGCGGCGCCCGTGCCCACCGACCGCCCGCTGCGGCTGCTGCTGGCGACGAGCGCCAACGACAACTTCCTGCACCTCATCCGGGAGCACTTCGCCGACCACCCCGGCGTCGAGCTGCGCTACCTGGACCTCGCCTCGAACAAGCACCTCAAGCGGATCTCCTGGGCCGCCCCGAGGATGATCGAGGACCGTCTGTCGGACGGTACGAGCTCCTACCAGGAGGAGGTGGAGCGCCTGATGCGCCCCTACCTCGACTGGGCGGACACGGTGTTCCTGGAGTGGGCGGCGGGCCCGGCCGGCATGCTCACCACGATCGACCCGGGCGACACCCGGATCGTGGTGCGCCTGCACAGCTACGAGGCGTTCACGCGCTGGCCGCACATGACGGACTTCTCCCGGATCGACGACATGGTGTTCGTCGCGCCCCACGTGAAGGACCTCACCACCTCGCTCGTGCCGGTGCTCCGCGGCGAGCAGGCCCCGCGTTTCCACGTCCTGGACAACGCCATGGACCTGTCCGGCTTCGACCGGCCCAAGCCGGCCGAGGCCCGGTTCAACCTGGGGCTGATCGGCATCAGCCAGGTCGCCAAGGACCCCAAGTGGGCCGTGGACGTCCTGCAGCGGGTCCGCAAGCACGACGAGCGCTACCGGCTGATCCTGGTCGGCGGCGACATGGACCCGAAGACCAGCCAGGCCACCCGCGAGTACCGGCGCGAGCTGGACCGGCTGCTGGCCCCGCTGGAGGAGTCCGGCGCGGTCGTGAAGCTCGGTCCCACGGACGACGTCCCGTCGAAGCTGGTCGAGATCGGGACGATCCTCAGCTCCTCGGTGCGCGAGGGCTGCCACGTCGGCCTGATGGAGGGCGCCGCCAGCGGTGCCGTGCCCGTCGCGCGCGACTGGCCGTTCTACGCGGGCAAGCCCCACAGCGCCCGCACCCTCTACCCCGAGGGCTGGGTCGTGGCCTCCCCCGCGGAGGCCGCCGAGCGGATCCTGAAGGTCACGGCCACCGAGGAGGCCTGGCGCACCGCCGGCGAGCAGGCCACCGAGCACGCGCTGACGGTGTGGGACTGGCCCGTGGTGCGCAAGCACTTCGAGAAGCTGTTCCTCGAACAGGGCTGAGCCCGGCGAGGCCTGTGGGCACAGGCGCAACGAGGAAGGGCCCCCGGATTCCGGGGGCCCTTCCTCGTTGCGCGGGTGGCCTTCCGCGCGGTGGCCTACCGCACGGGTGACGCTCCGCGCGGGTGGCCTTCCGCGCGGGTGGCGTCACGGGTGCCGCAGCCGCCACCCCGCCCACGCCGACTCCACCATCTCCCGCACGTCCCGCCGCGCGCTCCAGCCGAGTTCCGTACGGATCAGGTCGCCGGAGGCCACCACCCGCGCCGGGTCGCCGGGGCGGCGCCCGCGCACCCGCGGCGCTACGCCGGTGAGGCCGGTGACGTCCTGGACGATGCCGACCATCTCCGCGACCGAGACGCCCTCACCGCGCCCGATGTTGAGGACCAGCCGGGCCTCCGGGTCGGCGGCGAGCCGCCGCGCGGCCGCGACGTGCGCGGTGGCGATGTCCTCGACGTGGATGTAGTCGCGGACGCAGGTGCCGTCGGGGGTGGCGTAGTCGTCACCGAAGATCAGCGGCGACTCACCGGCGTCGAGCCGCTCGAACACCATGGGGACGAGGTTGAAGACGCCGTCGTCGCCCAGCTCGGGCGTGGCGGCGCCCGCCACGTTGAAGTAGCGCAGCGAGGCCGTCGCCATGCCGTGCCGGGCGCCGACCGCGGCCACCAGCCACTCGCCGGCCAGCTTGGTCTCGCCGTACGGGTTGATGGGCGTGCACGGCGTCTTCTCGGTGACGAGGTCGACGTCGGGCATGCCGTACACGGCGGCGGACGAGGAGAACAGGAACCGGCCGACCCCCGCGCCGGTGGCCGCGTCGAGCAGGACGCGCAGGCCCTCCACGTTCTCGCGGTAGTAGTACAGCGGCCGGTCGACGGACTCGGCCACCTGCTTCTTGCCCGCGATGTGCACGATGCCCGTGACGGCGTGCTCGCGCAGCACCCGGTCGACGGTCCCGCGGTCGAGGACCGTGCCGGTCTCCAGCACGACACCGTCCGGGAGCCGCTCGGCCCGACCCGTGCTCAGGTCGTCCAGGACGACGACGGACTCGCCGGTGTCGATCATCGCCTTCACCACATGGGAGCCGATGTAGCCGGCCCCGCCCGTGATCAGCCAGGTCATGAAGAACCCTTCCTGCACCGGGGCCCCGCCCCGGGGTGCGGGGGCGGGGCCACGAGGTTGTTCGCGTAACTGCGTGAGCGTCCTCAGCCGCCGATGACGACCCGGCGGACGCCCTTCCAGGCCTCCGGGTCGGTCGTGCGGCGGCCGTCGACGAGGACGGTGACGTCCGGCAGGTCGGCCGGGGTCAGGGTGCGGTACTCGGCGTGGTCGGCCTGGAGGACGGCGGCGGTGACCTTCTCGCCCGCGTGCGGGGTGAGGCCGTGCGCGGCCAGCTCCTCGTCCGTGTACATCGGGTCCGAGACGAACGGCACCGCGCCGCGCGCCTTCAGCGCCTCGACGGTCGGGAAGACACCGGAGAAGGCGGTCTCCTTGACGCCGCCGCGGTAGGCGGCGCCCAGCACGAGCACGTTGACGCCGGTCAGGTCGCCGTAGGCGGCGGCCAGCAGGTCGACGGCGTACTCGGGCATCGCGGCGTTCGCCTCACGGGCGGAGCGCACGACGGTCGCCGCCGGGTCGTTCCACAGGTACATCCGCGGGTAGATCGGGATGCAGTGGCCGCCGACGGCGATGCCCGGCTGGTGGATGTGGCTGTAGGGCTGCGAGTTGCAGGCCTCGATGACCTTCTTGACGTCGATGCCGTTGTCGTCGGCGAACCGCGCGAACTGGTTGGCCAGACCGATGTTGACGTCCCGGTAGGTGGTCTCGGCGAGCTTGGCCAGCTCGGAGGCCTCGGCGGTGCCGAGGTCCCACACGCCGTTGGCCTGCGGCAGGTCGGCGCGCTCGTCGAAGTCGAGGACCTGCTCGTAGAACTCCACGCCGCGGGCCGTCGACGCCTCGTCGATGCCGCCGACCAGCTTCGGGTAGCGGCGCAGGTCGGCGAAGACCCGGCCGGTGAGGACGCGCTCGGGGGAGAACACCAGGTGGAAGTCCTCGCCCGCGGTCAGGCCGGAGCCCTCGGCCAGCATCGGCGCCCAGCGGGTGCGGGTGGTGCCGACCGGCAGGGTGGTCTCGTAGGAGACGAGCGTGCCCGGCTTGAGGCCCTGGGCGATCGCCTTCGTCGCGGAGTCCATCCAGCCGAAGTCCGGCGTGCCCTCGGCGTCGACGAACAGCGGGACGACCACGACGACGGCCTCGGAGTCGGCGACCGCGGCCGCGGTGTCCGTCGTCGCCGTCAGCAGCCCGGCGTCGACGGCCTGCTTGAGCTTGACGTCGAGGTCGTGCTCGCCGGGGAACGGCTCGACACCGGCGTTGACCAGCTCGACGACCTTCTCGTTGACGTCCGCGCCGATGACCCGGTGGCCCTTGGAGGCGAACTGCACCGCCAGCGGGAGCCCGATCTTGCCGAGCGCTACTACACAGATGTTCATGGAGGGTCGCTACTTCCTTCTGGAACCGGTCGGTTTCTTGGCACCGTTCGGCTCGGACTTCTTGGCGCCGCCCCGCTTCACGCGGACGGCGCCGGACTTCAGTTTCCGGACCAGGCGCCCGAGCGCCCGCCGCACCAGTGTCCTCTTCGGGGGGTGCAGCTGGGCCGTGTCGATGACCACACGACCCTTGTCGTTCACCAGCGCCGACGCACGGTACAGGTCCTTCTCCGGCCCCCACAGGCGCGCCAGCGGCATGGGCAGCCCCTCGCCGCGCACGGGGATCTCGTACGTCCGCCCGGCGAGGTCCAGGTAGACCCGCACCCCGCGCCTGGCGGTGAGGTGCTCCAGCGGGACGCGGGCGTGCAGCACGCTCCCCGCGCCGTCCTCGGCGGGCTCCACCCGCATCTCGCCGACGGCCGGCGCCAGGACCTGCCCGGCCTTCAGCCGGCGCGCGCCGGGCTTGTCGGCCGACTTGGGCATGGCGCCCTTGACGAGCCGCAGCACCACGCCCGCGCGCTCGACGTCACCGACGACGGGCACCCGTACGGACGCCGTGTAGGTGAGCCCGTCGCCCTGCTGCTCCCAGCCGGAGGCGAGCAGTGCGGTGCCCTTCGCGAGCCGGCCCGGGACCGACTCCCCCACCAGTTCGTAGACCCGGTCGGACACACCGGTGCGCGGGTCGCGGAAGCCGGGGTAGCGGGCGTAGGCGCGCTCGCCCTCGGCGACGAACGGCGGTGCCCCGTGCTCCTTCTCGGAGGTGACGGCCTCGCACAGCTCGTCGATCGCCCCGGCGTGCGCCAGCGCGATCCGCACCCGGCGCTTGACGTCCATCGCGTCGCGGATGCCGTCGGTGAAGTAGCTGTCGGCGAGCCGGGCGACGCCCGCGCAGAGCTGCCGCTGGAGGACGCGGTCCAGGGCCGGGAAGTCGTCCTGGACGAGCTTGGCGAGCTCCCAGGTGAAGTGCCGGCGCAGCACGGCGTCACGGCCCGGGCCCGCCTCGATGAGGCCGGCCGTGAAGTCCATGATCTCGGCCGCGCACCGCAGCCGCGCCAGGTGGTCGGCGCGGTAGGTGATGTTGCTGGCGTCGCCGCGCTTGACCGCGTAGTAGCAGGTGTAGTCGGCCACCACGGAGATACGGCGGGCGCGGACGCACGCCTCGATGGTGAACGGCTGGTCGCTGCCCACGGGCATGTGCTCGGGGAAGCGCAGCTTGTGCTTCTCGACCAGCTCGCGCCGGAACAGCTTGGTGTTGGCCAGGGTGAACGGCAGCGCGGAGTCGTACAGGCTGACGTCGGCGGTGTTCTCCTCGTAGAGCGCCTGGTGGACGTAGCGGCCATTGGTGCCGACCATCTTGCCGACGACGACGTCCGACTCGTTCCTGTCGGCGCACTTCACCATGCGCTCCAGGGCTTCCTCGCCGAGGTAGTCGTCGGAGCCGATGAAGTACACGTACCGGCCCGTGGCCACCTCCAGCGCCCGGTTGCTGGGCGCGGCGGGGCCGCCGGAGTTGGGCTGGTGGATCACCTTGACGGTGTCCGGGTACAGGGCCGCGAACCGGTCGAGTTCGCGGCCGCTGTCGTCGGTGGAGCCGTCGTCGACGGCGACGACCTCCAGCCGGTCCCGGCCGATGCTCTGCCCGAGGAGGGAGTTCAGGCACTCCGTCAGGTAGGGCATCGTGTTGTAGACGGCAACGATGACGCTGACGTCAGGCGCAGCACTCATTCTCCGGCTCCTGGTCTCCGACAGCCGACGGCCGGCTGGGTCCTGCGGGGAAGGTCTCACAGAACATAGGAGTCCCGCCGAGCGCGTGCCGTTCCCCCCACGGGTGACGCTCAGCTGCCATGGACGGCCAGGTCCTCCGGATGAAGGGACACACTGCGGTTCTCCGTCGCCGACAGCAGCACCGCGGCCGCGACCTCGACGGTCCGCATGCCCTGGCGCAGGGTGCAGATGTCGGCGTCCTTGCCGAGCACTGCGTCCCGGAACAGCTCGTGCTCGACGAGCAGCGGCTCCCGCTTCGGGATGGCGTAGCGGATCATGTCACCTTCGGAGACACCGCGGAAGGCGCGCAGGGCCTCCCACTCGGTGGTCACTGCCGCGTTGGAGTGGAACGTCAGGTCGGCGGTGAGGGTGTCGGCGATGAAGCAGCCGCGCTCACCGGTGACGGACGTGAACCGCTCCTTGAGCGGGCTCAGCCAGTTGACCAGGTGGTTGACCATGGTGCCGTCGTCCAGGCGGCCGACCGCGGAGACCATGTCCTCGTGCTCACGGCCGCTCTTGGAGACGGTGTGCGCGGCGATGGACACGTACTGGCGGCCCGTCACCCAGCCCGTGAGGTCGATGTCGTGCGTGGCCAGGTCCTTGACCACGCCGACGTCGGCGATCCGGTGCGGGAACGGGCCCTGGCGGCGGGTGACGACCTGGTAGACGTCGCCGAGCTCGCCGGCCTCCAGGCGGGCGCGCAGCGAGCGCAGCGCCGGGTTGCACCGCTCGATGTGGCCGACGCCGGCCACCAGACCCCGCGATTCGAACGCGTCGACGAGCCGGCGGGCTCCCTCGACGGTGTCGGCGACCGGCTTCTCGATCAGCGCGCAGACGCCGGCCTCGGCGAGCGCCAGACCGACCTCCTCGTGCAGGTGGGTCGGACAGGCCACGACGGCGTAGTCGATCCCGAGGGCGATCAGCTCCTGGACGGTGTCCAGGACGGGGGCGCCCTGCGCGGCGCCGAACGTGTCGCCCATCGGGTCGACGACGCCGACCAGCTCGACGCCGTCCAGACCGGACAGCACACGGGCGTGGTGACGCCCCATCGAACCGAGGCCGACGAGTCCGGCCCGCAGCGGCTTGCTCACAGCTGCTCTCCCAGCGCGTTCACGGCGGTGACGATGCGGTCCAGGTCCTGCCGGGTCAGCGCGGGGTGGACCGGCAGGGACACGACCTCGGCGGCCGCGCGTTCCGTCTCCGGCAGGTCCCAGGTGCGGCCGGCCTTCTGGTCCGGCTCCCAGAACGGCTTGAGCCGGTGGATCGGGGTCGGGTAGTACACGGCGTTGCCGATGCCCGCCTCGGTCAGCTTCGCCATGGCGGCGTCGCGGTCGCCCCGGATGCGCACGGTGTACTGGTGGTACACGTGGCGGGCGCCCTCGGCCGGCTTCGGCGTCACCACGTGCGGCGCGGAGATGTGCTCGGTGAGGTACGCGGCGTTGGCGATGCGCTGCTCGGTCCAGCCCTCGACCTTGGTCCGCTGCACCCGGCCGATCGCGGCGGAGACGTCCGTCATGCGCACGTTGGCGCCGACGATCTCGTTGGCGTAGCGCTGCTCCATGCCCTGGTTGCGCAGCAGGCGCAGGGTCCGGGCGACCTCCGCGTCGGCCGTGCTGATCATGCCGCCCTCGAGGCTGTGCATGTTCTTGGTCGGGTAGAAGCTGAAGGTGCCCGCGGCGCCGAAGGCGCCGACCGGCGTGCCGTGCTGCGCCGCCGCGTGCGCCTGGCAGGCGTCCTCGACGACGGCGAGCCCGTGCTGCGCGGCGATCGCCATGATCCGGTCCATCGCGGCCGGGTGGCCGTACAGGTGGACCGGCATGACCGCCGCGGTGCGCGGGGTGATCGCCGCTTCGAAGGCCGCCGGGTCCAGACAGAAGGTGTCGGCCTCGATGTCGGCGAAGACGACGTCGGCGCCGACCAGCCGGACCACGTTGGCGGATGCCGCGAAGGAGAACGACGGCACGATGACCTCGTCGCCCGGACCGATGCCCAGCGCCATGAGGGCCAGGTGCAGCGCGGAGGTGCCGGAGTTGACCGCGACGCAGTGCCGCCCGGCGACCAGCTCCGAGAACTCCTCCTCGAAGGCGGCCACCTCGGGACCCTGGACGACCCGGCCGCTGCGCAGCACGCGCACCGCGGCCTCGATCTCCTCCTCGTCGATCACAGGCTTGGCGGCCGGTATGAACTCATGGGCGTCGGTCATCGACATCCCCTCCTCTACGGCGACCTCGAAGGCGCGTCGTGCATGATCGGGAAGGGACCGCGTCGAACTGGGCACGGCCGCATCCCCGGGTGTTCACCGCAGCCTGTGGGCGGGCGAACGGCTTGTACACAGGACCCCGCCCCCGAGGGTTCCTTGCGGGAAGACAGCCGTATCCGGGCTGAAGGACCGGACGTGCAGTTCGGCTGTGGTCACGGTGCGCATGGCTGTGGCCACCGAGACCGGCGCTCACGTTACCAGCACAGACACAGTGACTTTCCCCAGGGTTACCACAGAGAAACCCCCTCGGGGGTGCCCTCCATCACAAGCAGGACACAGGGTAACGCGCTCGGTAACGAGCGGCGAAACACGCGGCGGCGCGGGTCGCCCGGTATCGCACCGGGTTCCCCGCACCGCCGTCGTCGCACCACCGGCAACCGCGCCGGCCCGGAGGCCGGCGGGACCGTCAGTCCTCCGTGGCCGCCGACACGGAGGGGGCGCTCTGCTGCGCCGCCGCCGTCTTCTTCGCCACCGTCTTGGCGGCCTTCTTGGCCGTCGTCTTCTTGGCGGCCGTCTTCTTCGCGGCCGTGGCGGTCTTCTTGGCCACGGTCTTCTTGGTGGCGGCCTTCTTGGCGGTGGCCTTCTTGGCCGTCTTGCGGGCGGCGGCCTTCTTGGCCGGGGCGGACTCGGCCGGCTCCTCGGCCGACTCCGCCGCCGGCGCCTCGGTCACCGCTTCGGCCGGGGCCTGAGCGGGAGCCTCGGCCGGGGCTTCGGCCGGGGACTCCGCGGGGGCCTGCGCCGGGGACTCCGCCGGAGCGTCCGCCGCGGCCGACGGGACGACCACGACGGCCGTCTCCTGGGACGCGGTGGGCGCCGTCGCCTTGCGCACGGCCCGGCGCCGCGGACGGGCCGGCGCCGCGCTCTCGGCGACCGGCTCGGCGACGGCCTCCGCAGGGGCCTGCGCCTCGGGCGCGGGCTCGGCCGGGGCCTCGGCCTGCGCCGGCGCGGTCTCGGCGACCGTCACGACGGCGGCCTCGGCCCCCTCGGGGGAACCGGCCGGAGCGGACACCTTGCGGGTGGCCCGACGGCGCGTGCGGCCCTTGGGCGCGGCCTCCTCGGCGGCGGCCGGGGCCTCGACGACCGGGTCCTCGACGGCGGCCGGCTCGGCCTGCGCGGCGACGGCCTCGGCCGGCTGCACCGGACGCTCGGCCTCCTCCTCGGCGGTGACGTCCTGAGCGGTGGGGACCGTCTCGGCACCCGCCGTGGCCGGCTCGGCCGGCGCCTCGGACACGGCGGCCCTCGGCGCGGCGGAGCCCCTCGGCGTGCCCGCCGGGGCGGACGCCCGACGGCTCGCCCGGCGACGGCCGCGACCGCGCGTGGCCGCGGCCTCCGCCTCGGCGACGCTGCTGTACAGCTCCTCGTCGGGCGCGAAGTCGGGGGCCTCCAGCGCGACCGGCGCGGCCGCCTCGGCGGCGACCTCGGCCTCGCTCTCGCTCTCCTCGGCGATGGTCACCGGGGTCTCGGCGGCCACGGCCTCGTGCTCGTGGTCGGGAGCCTGCCCGTCCGCGCCGCGGCCGCGCTTCTTGCGCTTGCCACCACCGCCGCCGGCGGCGGACGGCTGGTCGACGTGGACGATGACACCGCGGCCGTTGCAGTGCACACAGGTCTCGGAGAAGGACTCCAGCAGCCCCTGCCCGACCCGCTTGCGGGTCATCTGGACCAGGCCCAGCGAGGTCACCTCGGCGACCTGGTGCTTCGTGCGGTCCCGGCCCAGGCACTCCAGCAGGCGCCGCAGCACCAGGTCCCGGTTGGACTCCAGCACCATGTCGATGAAGTCGATCACGATGATGCCGCCGAGGTCGCGCAGCCGCAGCTGGCGCACGATCTCCTCGGCCGCCTCCAGGTTGTTCCTGGTGACCGTCTCCTCCAGGTTGCCGCCCTGGCCGGTGAACTTGCCGGTGTTGACGTCGATGACGACCATCGCCTCGGTCCGGTCGATCACCAGCGAGCCGCCGCTGGGCAGCCAGACCTTGCGGTCCAGCGCCTTGGCGAGCTGCTCGTCGATCCGGTACGTGGCGAAGACGTCGACCTCGGAGGTCCACCGGGACAGCCGCTGGGCGAGGTCCGGCGCGACGTGCGACACGTACCCGTGGATCGTCGACCACGCGTCGTCGCCGCTGACGACGACCTTGGTGAAGTCCTCGTTGAAGATGTCGCGCACGACCCGGACGGTCATGTCCGGCTCGCCGTAGAGCAGCGTCGGGGCGTTGCCGCTCTTGGCCTTCTTCTGGATGTCCTCCCACTGCGCCTGGAGCCGCTCGACGTCCCGGCGCAGCTCGTCCTCGCTCGCGCCCTCGGCGGCGGTGCGCACGATGACGCCCGCGTCCTCGGGGACGATCTTCTTGAGGATGCTCTTCAGCCGGGCCCGCTCGGTGTCGGGCAGCTTGCGGCTGATGCCGGTCATCGAGCCCTCGGGCACGTACACGAGGTAGCGGCCGGGGAGGGAGACCTGGCTGGTCAGCCGGGCGCCCTTGTGTCCGATCGGGTCCTTGGTGACCTGTACCAGGACCGACTGGCCGGACTTCAGGGCGGACTCGATGCGGCGCGGCCCGTTGGCCATGCCCAGCGCCTCGAAGTTGACCTCGCCGGCGTACAGGACGGCGTTGCGGCCCTTGCCGATGTCGATGAAGGCGGCCTCCATCGACGGCAGGACGTTCTGGACCTTGCCCAGGTAGACGTTGCCGACGTACGACGTCGACTGCTCCTTGTTGACGTAGTGCTCGACGAGCACGCCGTCCTCCAGGACGCCGATCTGGGTGCGGTCGCCGTGCTGCCGGACGACCATCACGCGCTCGACGGCCTCGCGGCGGGCCAGGAACTCGGCCTCGGTGATGATCGGGACGCGGCGGCGGCCCTGCTCACGGCCCTCACGCCGGCGCTGCTTCTTGGCCTCCAGACGGGTCGAGCCCTTGATGGACTGCACCTCGTCGGACGGCTCGCTCGCCTTGCGCGGCTCGCGCACCTTGACGACCGTGCGCTCGGGGTCGCCCTCGCCCGGCTCGCCGTCGGCGGAGGTGTCCCCGGCACGGCGGCGACGACGGCGGCGGCGACGGCTGCCGGCGGTGGAGCCGCCCGCTTCGTCGAGGTGTCCCTCCTCGGCGTCCTCTTCCTCCTGCTCGGCGGTGTCCTCGGCGTCCTGCGCGGCCTGCTCGGCGGCGAGGTCGTCGGACTCGCCGTCCCCGGCCTCTCCGTCGGCGGACTCGCCACGGCGGCGGCGACGGCCGCCCCGGCGGCGGCGACGGCGCGAACCGCCCTCGTCGGTCTCGTCGTCGCCCTCGACGACGTCCTCGGCGGCCTCGTCGTCCTCCTCCGGCTCCGCCTCCTCCTCCACGGCGGCGGGCACGGCGGCGGGCACGGCGGCGCTCTGCGCGGGCTCGGCGCTCTCGTCACCGGCGCCGGCGCTGCGGCGACGGCGGCGACGGCGCGGACCGGCCGCCTCCTCGGGAAGCTCCTCGACGGACACGGCGGGCGCGACAGGCGCGGCGGGCGCCGCGGGCGCCGCGGGCGCCGCGGCCTCGGCGGGTGCGACGGCCTCCTCCGGCTCGACGGCCTCCGCCTCGGCGGCGGCCGCTTCGGCCGCCGCGCGCTGCGGCGTCTGGAAGCGGGGCTCGGTGAACACGGGCGCCTGGAACACGGCGACGGCGGGACGTGCCGGGCGCCGCGGCGCGTCGGCGTCCTCGCCGGCCGGCCGCGGGGGCTCGGAGAAGCCGCCGGCGGCCTTGCGGACGACGCGCCGGCGCGCACGGCGCGGAGCGGCGTCCTCGTCGGCCGGTGCGGCGGGGGCCGTGGTCTCGGGGGTGCGGACCGGCTGGGTGGCCTCGGGGGCCGCGACCGGCTCGGCGGCGGGCCGCTCGGCAGCGGCGGCGGGCTGCTGGGCCGCGGCGGCCTCGGGAGCGGTGCCGGCCTCGGCCGTCTCGGCGGCGGCCTCACCGGTCTCGGCGGGCGCGGACACGCGGCGCGTGGCCCGACGACGGGTGCGGCGCGGTGCGGCCTCCTCGGCGGCGGGCGTCTCGGCGGGGGCCTCCGTCCCGGCGCTCACGGCCGGCTCGGCGACGGCGGCCGCGGCCTCGGTCCGGGGCGCGGTCTCCGTCTCACCCTCGGCGGTCTGCGGCGCGGCTGCGGGCGCGGCGACCCGGCGGGTGGCGCGGCGGCGGGGACGCGCGGGCGCGGCCTCGGCGGCCGGCTCCTCGACGGCCTTCTCGGCGGGCGCACCGGCGGACGGGGCGGCCTGCTCCGCCTCCTCGGCGGCCACCGCGGGCACCACGGTCTCGGCGGCCTCGGCCGGCACCGGAGCCCCGGCGGGCGCGGACGCCCGACGCGTGGCACGACGACGCGGACGCGCGGGCGCCGCCTCGACGACCGGCTCCGCCACAGCGGTCTCCACGGCCTCGACAGCCTCGACCGTCTCAGCGGTCTCGGCGGCCACCGCGGGCACCACGGTCTCGGCCGCCTCGGCGGCCTCGGCCGACACCGGAGCCCCGGCGGGCGCGGACGCCCGACGCGTGGCACGACGACGCGGACGCGCGGGCGCCGCCTCGACGACCGGCTCCGCCACAGCGGTCTCGACGGCCTCGACGGCCTCGACCGTCTCGTCCGCCTTCTCCTCGTCGCTGGTGTCCGTCACCAGATCGGCGACGGACTCGGTGGCCGGTATGGCCGGCGCGACCGTCTCGGCCGGGGTGTCGGTGGTGGCGGCCGGCGGACCGGCCGGGCGGGAAGCGGCACGGCGCCGACGGCGCGGCGGCAGGGTGTCGCTGGGGGTGTTGTTCGATGCGGAGTCCGTCACGGACTCGATGGGTTCGGTCGGCTCGAGCATGCGGGTGTATCTCCCGTCAGGCTCCCGGGCGCCGCACCTGGTCCGGCATCGACCTCGTCGATCGCCGTTGACGTCCGCGGCTCGCGCTGTGCGCGGTGCCGCCGTCCGGGGCGCGGCCGCCGCACGGGAGCTCTCTGTGTCTTGTCTCGCCGGTTCCGTACGCCATGTTGCGTACGGCCTGGCGAAAGTCTTCTGGTCGGTGCGCTGCCCGACCCAGGTGGCTCCCGAGTACGAGGGCGGCGCTACGACGTCCGTCCCTGTGCGGAACCTTCCTTACGCCGACGCCTTCGCGGCGGCAGTCGGTTCGGCCGTTGAGTGGGCCTCGGCTGCCTCGCGGTCGGGCGCGAGCGGGTCGGTCACCGCGCCGGTCTCTTCATCGAACAGCCCCTGCGCCAGCCTGGTCACCGCTGCGGGGACCGGCGGCGCCAGGTCGGCCACGGCGCGGAGACCGGACAGGACGTCGTCGGGTCGTACGGCAGGCGTCACGTGCCGAACCACCAGCCGCAGTATCGCACAGGGCTGGTCGATAGGCCTATCAGCCGGTGGCAGGTGCGTTTCCAGCCGTACGACGGCGGGGCGGGCGTCGAAGGTGCGGACGCCGTTCTTGGTGAGGCGCTGGACCTCGACGGTGTCGGCCCCGTTGAAGGCCGCCACCGCGCGGTCGGCGTCCGCGGGGTCCACGCCGGGCAGGCGCAGTTCCCACACGGAGGCCGTGAGCCGGTCGGCGAGCCCCGTGGTGCGGGCCTCGACCGCCTCGATCACGTCGAGCCCGGTGGGCAGCGACTCGTCGAGGAGCTCACGCAGCGCTTGCGGATCCCGCGCCTCGGTGAGCGCGATCTCCAGGTACTCCGCCTCGCTGCCCGTGCCGGTGGGTGCGGCATTGGCGTACGACACCTTCGGGTGCGGCGTGAACCCCGCCGAGTACGCCATCGGCACCTCGGCACGGCGCAACGCGCGCTCGAAGGCGCGCTGGAAGTCACGGTGGCTGGTGAACCGGAGGCGGCCGCGCTTGGTGTAGCGCAGTCGGATGCGCTGCACCGCGGGTGCGGGCGGCGGGCCTTCGGGCTGTCGCTTGCCCAGTGTCGTTCAGTCCTTCGTGAGAGCGGTCGTACTGCTACCAAGAGTACGTGTCCCACGGGCGGAAGGTTCCCCGCGGGCCGCGCCTTCCCGCTCCGGGGCCTCGCCGAAGAGCATCCGCCGGACGTCCGCGCGCGCCTGCCGTACGGACTGCCGGGCGGCGGTCAGGGCCTGGCCGGCGACCCGGCCCGCGGCGCGGACGGCATCGGCCGCCGGCCGCAGGACGGTGTCACGGACGACGTGTCCCACCGGGGTCAGCACGGTCCGGTACAACCGGCGCACCGGCTCCACGAAGATCCACCGGAAGAGGGTCGCCAGGAAGCGTCCCACGACGAGCGAGACGTGCCCCGCGATCCGCCAGGCGTGCCCGAGGGCGTCCCCCACCTCCCGCACGACGACGGCGAGGAGTCGGCCGACGGGTGCGAGGACCCGGCTCCACAGCGCGACCGCGGGCAGGACGAGCAGGATGCGGGCCGTCCGGTACAGGACCCGGCCGAGCCCGGAGACGAGCGCGCTCAGCACCCACAGGACCCCCCGTGCGCACCAGGTGATCGCCCGGCCGACCGGCATGAGCACCCACGTGTACACCGCGCGGGCGGGGACGGCGACCAGGTACCGCGCCAGCCGGACGAGCGCCGCGCCGAGGCCGGTGCCGACCGGGGTGAGCACGCGCGCGTACAGCAGGGCGAGGACCGCGCCGACCGCCCGGACCAGCCAGGCGACGGCGTGGCCGACGGGCGTGAGGACATGGCGGTGGCACGCCACCAGGGGGATGACGACCAGCACCTTCCCGAGCAGTCGAAGCGCCCGTCCGGCGGGGACGACGACGTACCGCCACAGGCCGACGAGCGGCAGGACGAACAGGACCCTGCCCAGCCACAGCAGGGCCCGGCCGACGGGCCGCAGCACCGTGTCCCGCAGGAAGCGGCCGGCGACGACGAGCGCGTCCCACGCCATCCGCACCGGCAGGACCAGCACGAGCGCGACGATCCGCACGGGCAGCCGGATCGCGACCACGAGGCACCCCTCGGACGGCGGCTGCGCGGGCGGTCGGGCGGGCGGCTTGTCGAGGTCCATGTACGGGTAGACGCCACAACCGCCCGCGCGGATCCCGCGCGGGCGGCGGAACAGGGGGAACGCCCTGCGGCGACGAGTCGGGCGACGCGCGCCACGGGGCGTGCGCGGCCGCTCCCCGCCGGGCGACCACCCATCAGTACCCATCTGATTAGTCCGATATGTCGATCAATGGGCGCGTTCCGAGCCGGAAACCGGCTGGACGCTCAGCGTCCCGGTCAAGCTCGCATCCGGATTCGGGGCACCACTCGAACCGGTTGAGGCAAGGAGCACACAGATGAGTCCTGTCTTCAGGACGCCTACGACCACTTCGCGGCGGAGACCGGCGGCTTCACGTCTGGGGCCGTCGGCCGGGCACACGTGCGCGAGGGCGGGTACGGTCGCCTCGCTCGCGCTGGTCCTGGCGACCGGCCTGATGAGCCCGGCCACGGCGGCGGCGCCGGGCACGGGGAACCTGGCGGCCTCGGCGGAGGCCGGCACGGGCGACCACCACCCCTGCGAACCGGTCAAGCCGGTCAAGCCGGGGAAGGGAAAGCCCGGACAACCGGTCAAGCCCGGCAGGACCGGCGCGAAGGCCGCACCGAAGGCCGGTTCGAAGGCCGGGCCGTCCGGCGGTAAGGAGTGCAAGGGCGAGCAGGGCCCCCCGGGCCCTCCCGGACCTCCGGGCCCTCCCGGACCTCAGGGAGAACCGGGACCCCAGGGCGAAACCGGCCCGCAGGGCGAGGTGGGCCCGCAGGGCGAACCCGGCGTCCAGGGTGAGCCGGGTCCGCAGGGCGAGGTGGGTCCGCAGGGCGAACCCGGCGTCCAGGGAGAGCCCGGCGTCCAGGGAGAGCCGGGTCCCAAGGGCGACCAGGGGCAGCCGGGTGCCACCGGGCCGTGCGCCGACATCGACGGCTTCCAGGACCAGCAGGTCTACGAGGTCCGCGCCGCGGTGAGCGACGGCAACACCTACGCCGGGATCCGGGACGTCCGCCCCGGAGAGAACCACACCCTGAGGTGGACCGACCTCAGCACCCGGACGGGCTACCCGGACGGCGGCGACACGGGCGAGGTCTGCGGCGTCTCCGTCAACGAGCACAGCCAGGGGAACCAGGATCTCGCGGGCATCAAGATCGACGTCCTGACCACCACGGGCTTGGTCTACGAGATCATCTGCACCGAGAGCCACAGCAGCAACACTCCGGCCACCCTGACCTGTCCCGACCCCGCTCCCCCGGCGCTGGCCTGGCTACCCCTGAACTCCCCGCAGCCGGGCGACGACAACAGCTGAGCGAACAGCACGTCCACGCCGACAGCACTGAGCCCCCCGCCCGTCGGGCAGGGGGCTCGGTGCTGAGCCTCAGTGGGAGTGTCCGGTCCCGGCCGGCTGCTTCACCGACAGCGGCAGCAGCTTCTTGCCCGTGGGACCGATCTGAATGCTCGTGTCCATCGCCGGGCAGACACCACAGTCGAAGCACGGCGTCCAGCGGCAGTCCTCGACCTCCGTCTCGTCGAGGGCGTCCTGCCAGTCCTCCCAGAGCCAGTCCTTGTCCAGACCGGAGTCGAGGTGGTCCCAGGGAAGGACCTCCTCGTAGGTGCGCTCACGGGTGGTGTACCAGTCGACGTCCACGCCGAAGGCGGCCAGCGCCTTGTCCGCGCAGCTCATCCAGCGGTCGTAGGAGAAGTGCTCGCGCCAGCCGTCGAAGCGGCCGCCGTCCTCGTAGACGGCGCGGATGACCGCGCCGATCCGGCGGTCGCCGCGGGAGAGCAGGCCCTCGACGATGCCGGGCTTGCCGTCGTGGTAGCGGAAGCCGATCGAACGGCCGTACTTCTTGTCGCCGCGGATCTTGTCCCGGAGCTTCTCCAGGCGGGCGTCCGTCTCCTCGGCGGAGAGCTGCGGCGCCCACTGGAACGGGGTGTGGGGCTTGGGGACGAAGCCGCCGATCGAGACCGTGCAGCGGATGTCGTTCTGGCCGGACACCTTGCGGCCCTCGGCGATCACGTTCATCGCCATGTCGGCGATCTGGAGGACGTCCTCGTCGGTCTCCGTCGGCAGGCCGCACATGAAGTACAGCTTCACCTGGCGCCAGCCGTTGCCGTACGCGGTGGAGACCGTGCGGATCAGGTCCTCCTCCGAGACCATCTTGTTGATGACCTTGCGCATGCGCTCGCTGCCGCCCTCCGGCGCGAACGTCAGACCCGAGCGGCGGCCGTTGCGGGTCAGCTCGTTCGCCAGGTCGACGTTGAAGGCGTCCACCCGGGTCGACGGGAGGGACAGGCCGATCTTGTCCTCCTCGTAGCGGTCCGCCAGGCCCTTCGCGATGTCACCGATCTCCGAGTGGTCCGCGGAGGACAGGGAGAGCAGGCCCACCTCCTCGAAGCCCGTCGCCTTCAGGCCCTTCTCGACCATCTCGCCGATGCCGGTGATGGAGCGCTCGCGGACCGGGCGGGTGATCATGCCCGCCTGGCAGAAGCGGCAGCCTCGGGTGCAGCCGCGGAAGATCTCCACCGACATACGCTCGTGGACCGTCTCGGCGAGCGGCACCAGCGGCTGCTTGGGGTACGGCCACTCGTCGAGGTCCATGACGGTGTGCTTCGACACGCGCCACGGCACGCCCGACTTGTTCGGTACGACACGGGCGATACGGCCGTCGGCGAGGTACTCGACGTCGTAGAACCCCGGGATGTACACCGATCCCGTCTTCGCCAGGCGGAACAGGACCTCCTCGCGGCCTCCGGGGCGCCCCTCCGCCTTCCACTCACGGATGATCTTCGTCATGTCGAGCACGGCCTGCTCGCCGTCGCCGATGATCGCCGCGTCGATGAAGTCGGCGATGGGCTCCGGGTTGAAGGCGGCGTGTCCGCCGGCCAGCACGATCGGGTCGTCGAGCCCCCGGTCCTTGGACTCCAGGGGGATCCCGGCGAGGTCCAGGGCCGTGAGCATGTTGGTGTAGCCGAGCTCCGTGGAGAAGGAGAGGCCGAACACGTCGAACGCCTTCACCGGCCGGTGGCTGTCCACCGTGAACTGCGGGACGGCGTGCTCCCGCATCAGCGCCTCCAGGTCCGGCCACACGCTGTAGGTGCGCTCGGCGAGGACGCCCTCCTGCTCGTTCAGGACCTCGTAGAGGATCATGACGCCCTGGTTGGGCAGACCGACCTCGTACGCGTCCGGGTACATCAGTGCCCAGCGGACGTCACAGTCGTCCCAGGGCTTGACGGTGGAGTTCAGCTCGCCGCCCACGTACTGGATCGGCTTCTGCACATGCGGGAGCAGGGCTTCGAGCTGCGGGAACACCGACTCGACAGACATCGGGGGAACCTTTGTGAGCTGACTGGGGGTACCCCCCGGCCGGAGGCTGGGGGACGGGTGACCATCTAGCCTAACCCGCCCGCAGGCGCCTCCCGGACCGCCGTTCTCCCCCTGATCACCGCCCACGCCCCGGGCAGCGCCGCCTCCGCGAGCTCCGCCCGCCGCTCCTCCCGGCCGTACAGCAGGCCGTAGGCGAAGGCGTCCTCCCCCGCCGCGTGCGCCTGGGCGGCGAGGTCGCGCAGGGCCTCGCGGGTCATCACGCTGTCCTGGTGGTCGCCGAGCAGTTCCTGGAGTGACTTCATCTGCCGGACGAGGTCGGCGGCGGGCTCGCCGAGCGCCGGCACCGCCGCCTCCGCCGCGTAGCGGGTCCGCTTGGCCTTCTTGCGGGCCTCGTGCAGCGCCAGGTCGCGCTCCGGCCCGGCGGGGTGTCCGAGCGCCTCCTCGACGAGGGCCGTCACCTGCCCGAAGTCCTTGCGCACGGCCCTGGCGATCACCTTCGACGGCTCACCGGCGGCGGCCGGAAGCAGCGGCGGTTCGTCCACCAGCCGGTCCAGCGCGTCCAGCAGCGCCAGGTACCGCCCGCCGTCCAGGACGGTGGTCAGTCGCCGGCGGGAGCCCCCGCCGCGCGCCTGCGACCAGGTGCGCAGACGGGCGCGGACCGGGCCGGTGGCCGACGGGGCGGGCAGCCGGTCCACGGCGGCCGTCAGCCGCTCCAGGAGCACCTCCTGGTCCCGGTCCACTCCCAGCTCCCCGGCGAGCCACTTCAGTTCCTCGCCGACGGGGCCGGTGACGGAGCGGTCGAGGACCTTGGCGTGGGACCGGAGGGCGCTGCGGGCGCGGCGGGTGGCGACGCGCATGCGGTGCACGGAGTCGGGAAGGTCCCGGCGGACGGCCGGGTCGAGCTCGACGAGGGCGTCCCGCTGGGCGCGGAGGTAGGCCAGGACGTGGTCGCCCGCGGTCACGGGCTCGACGGCGGACGGTCCACGCCCCGCTCCCGAGGCGGCTTCCGTCCTCCCGGGCCGGGTCTCCGCCAGCGCCCGCGCCAGTTTCGACGCCGACCGGGACGGCCGTACGCCCGCCGCGCGCAGCTCTCGCTCCACCTGGTCGAGGAAGGCGGGGTCGCCGCCGTCGGCGAGTTCGACCTCGATCTCGGTCCACCGGGCGGAGCCGCCGGCGCCGGTCAGCCGGTCCGCCCGGACGGCGTCCGCACTGACCTCGGCGAGCAGCCGGCCCTCCGCGTCGAAGAGCTCGCGCACGTCCCGGGCGGAACGCAGCCGGACCACCGGGACCAGCTCGGCGTCCCGGACCCGGGAGCGGACCAGGCCGGCCAGGAGGTCCGGGACGGTGTCGGACAGCGGTGCGCGGATCTCGTCGCGGACGCCCGGGGCGACCGGGACCTTCAGGTGCCAGCCCGCGTCGGAGCCGCCGGTGCGGCGGCGCAGGGTGAGGGAGGCGGCGGCGAGGCGTTCGTCGGCGGTGTCGTAGTAGACGGCGTCCAGTTCGGCGATGCCCTGGTCGAGTACGGCCGCGACCCCGGCGACGCCGGTCAGGTCGGGCAGTCCACTGTCGTCGGATTCGTACTTGCGCTCGATCTCGCGTCTCGTCTCCGCCATGAACCGAATCTAGTGGCAAGCCGGGGCCGGAGGGCAGTGCCCTCCGGCCCCGGATCGGCCCGGATCGGCCCCGGATCAGGTGCTCGACCGACCGTGTCGCGAACCGCTCACGCGGACATGGGCCGTTGGACCCGGATCGACTGCAGCAGTCCCACCGCCACCCACACCGCGAACATCGACGAGCCTCCGTACGACACGAACGGCAGCGGAAGACCGGTGACCGGCATGATGCCGAGCGTCATGCCGATGTTCTCGAAGGCCTGGAAGGCGAACCAGGCGACGATCCCGGCGGCGACGATCGTGCCGTACAGCTCGCTCGTCTCACGGGCGATGCGGCAGGAACGCCAGAGGATGACGCCCAGCAGAACGATGATCAGGCCACCGCCCACGAAGCCGAGTTCCTCGCCCGCCACGGTGAAGACGAAGTCCGTCTGCTGCTCGGGGACGAACTGGCCGGTGGTCTGGGACCCCTGGAACAGCCCGGACCCGGTCAGTCCGCCCGAGCCGATCGCGATCCGGGCCTGGTTGGTGTTGTAGCCGACGCCCGCCGGGTCGAGGCTGGGGTTGGCGAAGGCCGCGAAGCGGGCGATCTGGTAGTCGTCCAGGATGTGCAGCTGCCACACCGTGACCGCGCCGGTCGCGCCCGCGCCGAGCAGGCCGAAGACCCAGCGGTTGGAGGCGCCCGAGGCCAGCAGCACCCCCAGCACGATGATCACCATGACCATGACCGAGCCCAGGTCGGGCATGAGCATCACGATCAGCATGGGGACGGCGGCGAGGCCGAGGGCCTGGAGCACCGTGCGGTGGTCGGGGTAGGGCTTGTCGCCGGCGTCGACCCGGGCCGCCAGCAGCATCGCCATGCCGAGGATGATCGTGATCTTCACGAACTCCGAGGGCTGGAGCGAGAAGCCCCCGCCGAGCACGATCCACGAGTGCGCGCCGTTGACGGTGGAGCCGAGCGGGGTGAGCACCAGCAGGATCAGCAGGACCGACAGCCCGTAGAGGACCGGCACCGCGTTGCGCAGGGTGCGGTGGCCGAGCCAGACCGTACCGACCATCAGGGCGAGCCCGATGCCGGTGTTCATCAGATGCCGGAGCAGGAAGTAGTACGGGTCGCCCTGGTTGATCTCGGTGCGGTTGCGGGTCGCCGAGTACACCAGCAGCGAGCCGATCAGCGACAGGGCGACGGCCGACAGCAGTATCGGCCAGTCCAGCCGCCGGGCCATCGAGTCGCGGGCGAGGAGCCGCGTCCAGCCGGCCCGCTCGGGCCCGTACCCGGAGACGGAGAAGCTGTTCGCGCCGGTCATGTGCACTTCCTCCGGCTTCCTCGCCCGCGCCGTCGCCGCCGGGTGTCACGGTTGTCCGCCTCGGGCGAGGCCACGGTCGCGGCGGGCTGCGTCCCGTTGTCCGTGGGCGCGCCCTCCTCGGTGGCCTTCTGGCTGGCCTGCTGCTCCTTGGCCGGGTCCGTGGAGATCTTCGGGGAGGCGATGGTGCCGTCCGTCTTGATCTTCGGCAGGTCCTTCAGCGGGGTGGGCAGCAGCGCGTTCTCCTTGTTGATGGTGCCGTCGTCGGACACGCCGTACAGCGCGTCGTAGATGTTGCGCACGGCCGGGCCCGAGGCGCCGGAGCCCGTACCACCCTGGGAGATCGTCATGACGATGGTGTAGTCCTCGGTGTACGTGGCGAACCAGGACGTCGTCTGCTTGCCGTAGACCTCGGCGGTACCGGTCTTGGCGTGCATCGGGATCTCGTCCTGGGGCCAGCCGCCGAAGCGCCAGGCGGCGGTACCGCGGGTGGCCACGCCCTCGAGGGCCTCGTCCATCTGGGCCAGCGTCTTCTGGGTGACCGGCAGCTTGCCGTGCGACTGGGGCTCGATCTCCGTCACGGTCTTGCCGTCGGCGCTGACGATCGCCTTGCCGACCGTCGGGTCGTAGAGGGTGCCCCCGTTGGCGATGGCCGCGTAGATGGTGGCCATCTGGATCGGGGTCACGAGGGTGTCGCCCTGGCCGATGGAGTAGTTGATCTCGTCACCGGCGCGCATCTTGTTGCCCTCGAGGCAGTTCTCGTACGCGATCTTCTCGACGTAACTGCCGTCCTTCTTCCCCGTCTTGCACCAGGCGTCCTTGTTGGCCTCCCAGTACGACTGCTTCCACTCGCGGTCGGGGACGCGGCCGGTGACCTCGTTGGGCAGGTCGATACCGGTCTCCTCGCCGAGGCCGAACTGGTGGGCGGCCTTGAAGAAGTAGTCGTTGGGCTTCGCCTTCGGGTCGATGCCGCCGTCCTTCTGCCACTGGCTGTGGGCGAGCCGGTAGAAGACGGTGTCGCAGGAGACCTCCAGGGCGCGGCCGAGGCTGATGGGGCCGTAGTTCGCCGACTCGAAGTTCTTGAAGACCTGGCCGCCGACCGAGTACGAGCTGGAGCAGTCGTAGCGGCCGTCGAAGTCGTAGCCGGCCTCGACCGCGGCGGCCGTGGAGACCACCTTGAAGATGGAGCCGGGCGCCGCCTGGCCCTGTATGGCCCGGTTGAGCAGCGGGTAGTTGGAGGACTTGCCGGTCAGCTGCTGGTAGTCCTTGGCGGAGATGCCGCCGACCCACGCGTTCGGGTCGTACGTCGGGTTGGACGCCATGGCGACGACGCGGCCGGTCTTGGCCTCCATCACGACGACCGCTCCGGCGTCGGCCTTGTAGTTGACCCCGGTGTTGCGGTCGAGCTGCTTGCGGGCCTCCTTCATCGCCTCGTTCAGCTCGTACTCGGCGACCCGCTGCACGCGGGCGTCGATGCTGGTGACGAGGTTGGAGCCGGGCTCGGCCGGGGTGGCCTCGGCCTCGCCGATGACGCGGCCGAGATTGTCGACCTCGTACCGGGTGACGCCGGCCTTGCCGCGCAGTTCCTTGTCGTACTGGCGCTCCAGGCCGCTGCGGCCGACCTGGTCGGAGCGGAGGAAGGGCGAGTCGGTGTCCTGGGCCTCGGTGATCTCCTCGTCGGTGACCGGGGAGAGGTAGCCGAGGACCTGGGCCGTGTTGGCCTTGCCGGGGCTCGGGTAGCGGCGCACGGCCTCGGGCTCCGCGGTGATGCCGGGGAAGTCCTCGGCGCGCTCACGGATCTGGAGGGCCTGCTTGGGCGTGGCCTCGTCGGTGATGGGGATGGGCTGGTACGGCGAGCCGTTCCAGCAGGGCTGGGGGGTCTCCGCGTCGCACAGCCGGACCTTCTGCATGACCTCCTCGGGGGACATGCCGAGGACGCCCGCGAGTTTGGTGAGGACGGCCTTGCCGTCGTCCTTCTGCTTCAGCAGGTCGGTGCGGGAGGCGGAGACGACCAGCCGGGTCTCGTTGTCCGCGAGCGGCACTCCGCGCGCGTCCAGGATGGAGCCGCGCACCGCGGGCTCGACGACCTGCTGCACGTGGTTGCCGGAGGCCTCCTTGGCGTACTCCGCGCCCTCCCGGATCTGGAGGTACCACAGGCGGCCGCCGAGGGTGCCGAGGAGGGAGAGGACGAGGATCTGGATCACGACGAGCCGGATCTGGACGCGTGGGGTCCGCCCGGTCTCGGGAATGTTGGTCACTGCGGCTGTCTCCCCCTCTCAGCGCGCGAACGTCTGTGCGCGGACGAATGATGAACGACGGGCCGGTGCGGCCTCGTTCCGCCGGAACTTCCCCGTTCGGGTGAACTCCCGGGCCGGCCCCGTTCGGGTGAACTCCCCGGCCGGCCCCGTTCGGGTGACCTCCCGGGCCGGCCCCGGGACTGGGGTGACCGGCCGGGCCCTCCCTGTTCGGGTGAACTCCCCCGCGTTCACAGCCGCTTGACCCCCTTGATCCGTCCGGCGCGGGCGACCCGGGAGCGCGCGGCCCGCAGTTTCAGGCCGCCCCGCTGGCCGCCGATCCGCAGACCGGTGCCGGAGGCGAGCCACCCGGAGGAGATGTCGGCCTTCTGGGCGGCGTTGGTGTCGGCCAGCGGGTCGTTCTCCGCGCGCCGGGCCAGCCACATCACGGCGGGCACGACGAACGGGGCGAGCAGCAGGTCGTACAGGGCCGCCGAGAACAGCAGCCCGGTGAGGCCCACATGGCGGGCGGTGGTGTCGCCGACGAGGGCGCCGACCCCCGCGTACAGCAGGGTGGAGCCGACCGCGGCGGCGACGACCACGACCATGGGGCCGGTGGCCGACTTGATCTGCCCGGTCTCCGGCTTGACGAGACCGGCGAGGTAGCCGATCACGCACAGCACGAGGGCGTAGCGGCCGGCCGCGTGGTCGGCGGGCGGGGCGAGGTCGGCGAGCAGGCCGGCGCCGAAGCCGATGAGGGCGCCGCTGACATGGCCGTACACCATGGCCAGGCCCAGGACGGTGAGGAGGAGCAGGTCGGGGACGGCGCCGGGGAGGTGGAGGCGGGCGAGGACGCTCACCTGGACCACCAGGGCGACGGCGATCAGCGGGACGGAGAGCAGGATCCGGTTGACGCGCATGGTAGTCAGCTCCTACTGCTCGTCCTGGCCGTCGGCGGGTGCGTTCGCGTCCGGGGTGACCGTGACGGTCACCGTGGGCGTGGGGACCGGTTGGGGCTTCGCGGGGAGCACGGTGTCGCGGGGGTCCTTCTTCGGGGCCTCGACGACGACACCGACGATGTCGAGCTTGGTGAAGCTGACGTACGGCGTGACGTAGAGGGTGCGGGTCAGGTCGCCGCCGGAGGGGTCGACGCGGGAGACCACGCCGACGGGGACGCCGGGGACGAACGGCTTGTCGGCCTGCGAGCCGAAGGTGACGAGCCGGTCGCCCTTCTTCACCTCGGCCTTGCCGTTGAGGAGTTCGACGCGCAGCGGGCGGTCGCCCTGTCCGGAGGCGAAGCCGAGCTCGTCGCCGGCCTCCATGCGCGTACCGACGGTGAAGTCGGGGTCGTTGGCGAGGAGGACGGTGGCGGTGTCCGGGCCCACGGTCGTCACCCGGCCGACGAGTCCGTCGCCGTTGAGCACGGTCATGTCCCGCTCGATGCCGTCGTCGGCGCCGATGTCGATGGTGACGGTCCAGGAGAAGCCCTGGGCCGCTCCTATCGCGATGACCTCGGCACCCTTGATGCCGTACTGGCCGGCGCCGGCGGTCCGCAGCATCTTGTCGAGCTGCGCCAGGCGGCTGCGGTTGCGGTCGTCGCTGCCGAGCTTCGCCTTGAGGGCCGCGTTCTCCTGCTCCAGTTCGGCGAGCCGGTCGTGGCGTTCGCCGGAGTCGCGGACCGCGGAGACGGCGTTGCCGACCGGGTCGACCGCCGAGGCCACCCCGTTCTCGACCGGGCCGAGGACCGCGGCCGCGGCCCGCCGGGCACCGTCGACCGGGGAGTCCTCGCCACCGCGGATGTCGACCGTGATCAGTGCGAACGCGACGGCGATCAGCAGCACCAGGAGCAGCCGGCTCTCTCGTGTGTCCCTCACGTGCGGCGGCCGTGCCCTTCTCATAGGAATCGGGAATTCCGGTCGCCCCCCGGAGAAATCCGAGGGGCGCCGTATGGGATGTTTCGAGGCTCTTTGCGGATCTTATGCCTCTATATCAACGATCCGCCGCACGAGAGGCGATCATCTCGTACGGCGGAATCGAAGCGTTACGTCATCTGCGGGGTGCGGCGTCCAGGACCTGCTGGAGCGCCTCGAACTCCTCGACGCACTTGCCGGATCCGAGCGCCACGCTGTCCAGCGGGTCCTCGGCGATGTGGATCGGCATTCCGGTCTCGCGCCGCAGCCGTTCGTCCAGACCGCGCAGCAGGGCGCCGCCGCCGGTCAGAACGATTCCGCGGTCCATGATGTCGCCGGACAGCTCCGGCGGGCACTTGTCGAGCGTGGTCTTCACGGCGTCGACGATGGCGTTGACGGGCTCCTCGATCGCCTTGCGCACCTCCGCGGCGGAGATGACGACGGTCTTGGGCAGCCCGGAGACCAGGTCGCGGCCGCGGATCTCGGTGTGCTCGTCGGTGTCGAGGTCGTACGCCGAACCGATGGTGATCTTGATCTGCTCGGCCGTGCGCTCACCCAGGAGGAGGCTGTACTCCTTCTTGATGTGCTGGATGATCGCGTTGTCCAGCTCGTCGCCCGCGACCCGGATGGACTGGGCGGTGACGATGCCGCCGAGCGAGATGACCGCGACCTCGGTGGTGCCGCCGCCGATGTCCACCACCATGTTGCCGGTGGCCTCGTGGACCGGCAGGCCGGAGCCGATGGCCGCCGCCATGGGCTCCTCGATGATGTGCACCTGCCGGGCGCCGGCCTGGGTCGACGCCTCGATGACGGCGCGGCGCTCGACGCCTGTGATGCCGGAGGGGACGCAGACGACGACGCGCGGCCGGGCGAGGTACCGCCGCTTGTGGATCTTCAGGATGAAGTAGCGGAGCATGCGCTCGGTGATCTCGAAGTCGGCGATGACCCCGTCCTTCAAGGGACGCACGGCCACGATGTTGCCAGGGGTCCGGCCGATCATCTTCTTGGCTTCGGCGCCGACCGCGAGGATGCCACCGGTGTTGGTGTTGATCGCGACGACGGACGGCTCGTTGAGTACGATCCCGCGACCCCTGACGTACACCAGCGTGTTGGCGGTCCCGAGGTCGACAGCCATGTCACGGCCGATGAACGACATTGAGTTCCCCATCAGGATTCGACTGGCCTTCCCATGAGCTTTTGAGGGCTTTTCAGGTCGGCGAGGTGGGTGCTGTGACGTGAAGGCTTACATCGTAAACGCGCTTGCACGAACACTGCGCGAGGGTCTTCGCCATTGTCAGCAGATGCCGTGACGCCTCGCTTGTGGAGACGGGCCATCGGGGGAACGCGTTCCCCCGATCGGCACGCATATACCGAAGGACGGCCGAAAAGGTACGGCCGTCCTCGGTCGGGCGGACAGGTGAACTGACGCGCCGTCAAAAAGTTGCACGAAAATTTCGCGGGCCCCTCGGCGCTCCAGCTCCCCGGAGCGTCGCGCGCGGCGCCCTGTGGGCTACGCGTGGGCCGGGAAGAAGATCTTCACCTCGCGCTCCGCGGACTCCTCGGAGTCGGAGGCGTGGATCAGGTTCTCGCGGACGATGACGCCGTAGTCGCCGCGGATGGAGCCGGGGGCGGCGGCGATCGGGTCGGTGGGGCCGGCCAGCGCGCGCACGCCCTCGATGACCCGCTCACCCTCGACGATCAGCGCCACGACCGGGCCGGAGGACATGAACTCCACCAGCGGCTCGTAGAAGGGCTTGCCCTTGTGCTCGCCGTAGTGCTGCTCCAGGGTCTCCTGGTCCAGCGTGCGCAGCTCCAGCGCCGTGATCCGCCAGTCGGCCTTGCGCTCGATACGGCTGATGATCTCGCCGGTCAGGCCACGACGGACGGCGTCGGGCTTGAGGAGGACGAGGGTGCGCTGGCTCACGGGGGGCTCCTTCTGCTGCCGGTGTGCGGTGGGACGAGATTACAGGGCGTGTCCGTGCGCCCGTCACACAGCGTCAGGGGTGGAACCGGCCTGTGCGGCGAAGCGGGCCTTCGCCTCGTCGATCTTCCGGCCGTAGTGCACGGACGCCCACCACAGGGCTCCGAAGAGCACGCCCAGGACGAACATCATGGGGACGAAGAAGCCGGAGGCGACCAGGGCGATCTGCAGGGCCCAGCCGAGGGCGACGCCCCCGGGCCGGGTGACCATGCCGCACAGCAGCACGCTCAGCAGCATCGCGACACCGCACACCGTCCACACCGTGGTCATGGACAGGTCGGGATCCTTCATGGCGACCAGACCGGCGAAGCCGATGACGAAGAACTCGCCGATCAGGGTCGAGGAACAGAGCGTACGCATGGTGTGAGCCTCAGCCCTTCCCCAGGAGCAGCCGGGCTTCCCCGACGGTGATGACGGAACCGGTGACGAGGACGCCGCCGCCCGCGAACTCGCCCTCCTCCTCGGCGAGCGTGATCGCCGCCTCCAGGGCGTCGGGCAGCCGCGGCTCGACCTGGACGCGCTCCTCGCCGAACACCTCGACGGCGATCGCGGCGAGCTCGTCGGCGTCCATCGCGCGGTGACTGGAGTTCTGGGTGATCACGACCTCGGCGAAGATCGGCTCGAAGGCCTCCAGCAGCCCTCGTACGTTCTTGTCGCCGCTGGCCCCGACCACGCCGATCAGCCGGCTGAAGTCGAAGGCCTCGCCGACCGCCTCGGCGGTGGCGCGGGCGCCCGCGGGGTTGTGGGCCGCGTCCAGCACGACGGTCGGGGACCGGCGTACGACCTCCAGGCGGCCCGGTGACGACACGGAGGCGAAGGCCTTGCGGACGGTGTCGATGTCCAGCGGCTCGGGCCGCTGGGAGCCGACGCCGAAGAACGCCTCGACGGCGGCGAGCGCGACGGCGGCGTTGTGCGCCTGGTAGGCGCCGTGCAGCGGGAGGTACACCTCGCCGTACTCGCCGCCCAGGCCGCGCAGGGTCAGCAGCTGGCCGCCGACCGCGACCTGGCGGGACACGACGCCGAACTCCAGCCCTTCCCGGGCCACGGTCGCGTCGACCTCGACGGCCTTCTTCAGCAGCACCTGGGCGGCGTCGACCGGCTGCTGGGCCAGGATGACCGTCGCGTCCTGCTTGATGATCCCGCCCTTCTCGGCGGCGATCGCGGCGGTCGTGGCGCCGAGCCGGTCGGTGTGGTCGAGGTCGATCGGGGTGACGACGGCGACGTCCCCGTCGATGACGTTGGTCGCGTCCCAGGAGCCGCCCATGCCGACCTCGACCACGGCCACGTCGACGGGGGCGTCGGCGAAGGCCGCGTACGCCATGCCGGTGAGCACCTCGAAGAAGGACAGCCGGTACTCCTGCGCCTGGTCGACCATCTCGACGTACGGCTCGATGTCCCGGTACGTCTCGATGAACCGCTCGGCCGACACGGGCGCGCCGTCCAGGCTGATCCGCTCGGTGATCGACTGGACGTGGGGGGAGGTGTAGCGGCCGGTGCGCAGTTCGAAGGCGCCCAGCAGGGCCTCGATCATGCGGGCGGTGGACGTCTTGCCGTTGGTCCCCGTGATGTGCAGGGAGGGGTACGACCGCTGCGGCTCCCCCAGCACGTCCATCAGCGCGGCGATCCGGCTGACGGACGGCTCCAGCTTGGTCTCCCCCCACCGTGTGGCCAGCTCCGCCTCGACCTCGCGCAGGGCCTTGTCGATCTCGGGATCCTCGGGCCGTGCCGGCACGTCGGCCTGCGGCGGACCGCCCTGCGTGCGCAGGGTGCGGCTGCCCGCCTCGATGACCGCGAGATCGGGGTCGCGGTCGGTCTCGGCCGCGATGATCTCGTCGAAGGAGTCGAGGGGGTCGGGCTGGTCGTGGTTGCCGTTCGGGGGGAGCTCGCTCACGAGGCCAGTCTACGGAGGGGAGGTGACAGAGGTGGGCGAAGGCCCCCGGAACCGTCGGGTTCCGGGGGCCTTCACCTACGGGGGTACGGGACCCTCACGCCTGCGGCAGCCGCTCCAGCTGGGCCTGGATGCGGGCGATGTCCTCCTCCGCCTTGGCCAGCCGGGTGCGGATCTTCTCCACCACGTTGTCCGGCGCCTTGGCGAGGAAGGCCTCGTTGCCGAGCTTGGCGTTCGCCTGGGCCTTCTCCTTCTCGGCGGCGGCCAGGTCCTTGGCCAGCCGCTTGCGCTCCGCCACCACGTCGATCGTGCCGGACAGGTCCAGGGCGACCGTGGCGCCCGCGACCGGCAGGGTCGCCGTCGCCGAGAAGGCCTCGCCCTCCGGCTGGAGCCGCAGCAGCTGGCGGATGGCCGCCTCGTGCGGGGCGAGCGCGGTGCCGCCCAGCTCCAGGCGGGCCGGGACCCGCTGGCCGGGCTGGAGGCCCTGGTCGGCGCGGAAGCGGCGGACCTCGGTGATGACGGACTGGAGGGTCTCGATCTCGCGCTCGGCCGCCCGGTCGCGGAAACCGGAGTCCTTCGGCCAGTCGGCGACCACCAGGGACTCACCGCCGGTGAGGGTCGTCCACAGGGTGTCGGTGACGAACGGGACGACCGGGTGGAGCAGCCGCAGCAGCACGTCGAGGACCTCGCCGAGGACCCGGCCGGTGACCTTCGCCGGCTCGCCGCCCGCGAAGAAGGTGGTCTTGGTCAGCTCGACGTACCAGTCGAAGACCTCGTCCCACGCGAAGTGGTACAGCGCCTCGCTGAGCTTGGCGAACTGGTAGTCCTCGTAGTAGGCGTCGACCTGCGCCACGGTCTCGCCCAGCCGCGACAGGATCCAGCGGTCGGTCGGCGACAGTTCCTCGGCCGGGGGCAGGTCGCCCTCGATCGTGGCGCCGTTCATCATCGCGAAGCGGGTGGCGTTCCAGATCTTGTTGGCGAAGTTGCGGGACGCCTGGACCCAGTCCTCGCCGATCGGCACGTCGGCGCCGGGGTTGGCGCCCCGGGCCAGGGTGAAGCGGACGGCGTCGGAGCCGTACTTGTCCATCCAGTCGAGCGGGTCGACGACGTTGCCGAAGGACTTCGACATCTTCTTGCCGAACTCGTCCCGGACCAGGCCGGTGAGCGCGATGGTGTGGAAGGGGACCTCGCCGTCCATCGCGTACAGGCCGAACATCATCATCCGGGCGACCCAGAAGAAGATGATGTCGTGGCCGGTGAGCAGGACGTCGGTCGGGTAGAACTTCGCCAGGTCCGGGGTCTTCTCCGGCCAGCCGAGCGTGGAGAAGGGCCACAGGCCGGAGGAGAACCAGGTGTCGAGGACGTCGGAGTCCTGGGTCCAGCCCTCGCCGGACGGCGGCTCCTCGTCGGGGCCGACGCAGACGACCTCGCCGTCGGGGCCGTACCAGATCGGGATGCGGTGGCCCCACCACAGCTGGCGCGAGATGCACCAGTCGTGCATGTTGTCGACCCAGTCGAAGTAGCGCTTCGACATCTCCTCGGGGTGGATCTTGACCCGGCCGTCGCGGACCGCGTCACCGGCGGCCTGCGCGAGCGGGCCGACCTTGACCCACCACTGCATGGACAGCCGCGGCTCGACCGTGGTCTTGCAGCGCGAGCAGTGGCCCACGGAGTGCATGTAGGGGCGCTTCTCGGCGACGATCCGGCCCTGCTCCCTGAGCGCGCCGACGACCGCCGAGCGGGCCTCGAAGCGGTCCAGGCCGAGGAAGGGACCGTGGACGGTGATGACGCCGTGCTCGTCCATGATCGTCATGGCGGGCAGGCCGTGGCGCTGGCCGATCGCGAAGTCGTTCGGGTCGTGGGCCGGGGTGACCTTGACGGCGCCGGTGCCGAACTCGGGGTCGACGTGCTCGTCGGCGACGACCGGGATGGTCCGGTCGGTCAGCGGGAGCTTGATCCGGCGGCCGACCAGGTGCCGGTACCGCTCGTCGTCGGGGTGGACGGCGACGGCCGTGTCACCGAGCATCGTCTCGGCGCGGGTGGTGGCGACGACCAGGGAGTCCTCGCCCTCGCCGTACCGGATGGAGACCAGCTCGCCGGCGTCCTCCTGGTACTCCACCTCGATGTCGGAGATGGCGGTCAGACAGCGCGGGCACCAGTTGATGATGCGCTCGGCGCGGTAGATCAGCTCGTCCTCGTAGAGCTTCTTGAAGATGGTGCCGACGGCCTTGGACAGGCCCTCGTCCATGGTGAACCGCTCACGGCTCCAGTCGACGCCGTCACCGAGGCGCCGCATCTGGCCGAGGATCCGGCCGCCGTACTCCTCCTTCCACTGCCAGACGCGCTCGACGAACGCCTCGCGGCCCAGGTCGTGGCGGGACTTGCCCTCCTCGGCGAGCTGCTGCTCGACCTTGTTCTGGGTGGCGATGCCGGCGTGGTCCATGCCGGGCAGCCACAGCGCCTCGTAGCCCTGCATGCGCTTGCGGCGCGTGAGGGCGTCCATGAGGGTGTGCTGGAAGGCGTGGCCCAGGTGGAGCGAGCCGGTGACGTTCGGCGGCGGGATGACGATGGTGTACGCGGGCTTGTCACTGCTCGCGTCGGCGGCGAAGTAACCCCGTTCCACCCAGCGCTCGTACAGCGTCCGCTCTACCTCGGCCGGCGCGTACTGGGTCGGCAGTTCGGTCGTGGGCGCTGGTGGCTGCTGCTGAGCGTGGTCGGTCACGGGCTCAGTTTAGAGGTGTCACGACGCCGTCCCGAAACGCGTTTGTTCTGTAACGGTGGGGGCCCCGGCGCGGTGGCCCCACAGGCTGTGAGCCAGGATGTGAAAAACACATAAGCTTTCTGGAGGGGAACCCAGGAATGAGCTACAACCAGCCGGGCCCGTACGGCGGGCAGCAGCCTCAGCAGCCCGGCCCGTACGGCCAGCCGGGTCCGTACGGCCAGCAGCCGCCGGCCCCCCAGCCCGGCTACGGCTACCCCCAGCAGCCCCCTCAGGGTGTTCCGCCGCAGACCCCGCCCTACGGCCAGCAGCCGGGCCCGTACGGCCAGCAGCCGCCCACCCCGCCCTACGGCGGCCAGCCCCCCTACGGCCAGCAGCCCCCGTACGGCCAGGCCCCCTACGGCGTCCCGCATCCGCCGGCCCCGGGCGGCGGCAAGAAGAAGGCCGGCCTGGTGATCGGCGCGGTCGCGGTGGTGGCGGCGCTCGGTGTGGGCGCCTACTTCGTGCTCGGCGGCGGCGGGGGTGCCGGCGGTCTGGAGGACGACGGCCCGCACAAGCTGACCGCGCCGGCCTCCCTGCTCTCCGACAAGTACCAGCGGATGGGCGACTCGGCGGAGGAGGAGGCGAGCGAGAGCGACGAGGAGGACCTCGCCAAGGCCGGAGTCACCGACGCCACCTCGATCGGCGCGATCTACTCGACGATCGACCTGACCTCCCTCGACACCGACGACCCGTCCGACGTGGCGAAGACTCAGACCGCCGAGAACATCACCTTCTTCGGTGTCTACGGCACGATCGCGGACCCCGAGAAGGCCCTCGACATCACCTTCTCCCAGATGAAGGCGGAGTCGGACGACGACGTGACGCTGATCGGCGACGCCGAGACCGTCGAGCCCGACAACCTGGACGGCGCCGTGATGCGGTGCCAGAAGGCGGAGAGCAAGAACGCGCTCACCGAGACGACGCAGACCACCTACATGTGCATCTGGGCCGACTACAGCACCATGGGCGTGGTCGAGCCGACCGCCGGCGCCAAGACCTACTCGCTCGACGAGTCCGCCGAGATCGCGGCCGACGTGCGCGAGGAGGCCCGCGTCGCCCTCTGACGCCGGGCCGGCGTCGCACTCCGGCGCCGCACCACCGCACGCGAAGGGGCCCCGGTCGGTCGACCGGGGCCCCTTCGTCGTGTCGCGGGTGGCGGTTACGCCGTCTTCTGCTCCCCCGAGCCCCGGCCGCCCCGCGCGTCGCGGGGGATCAGGGTCGGGTTGACGTTGGAGTGGACGACGTCCGCCGTGATGACGACGCGGGCCACGTCCTTGCGGGACGGGACCTCGTACATCACCGACATCAGGACCTCCTCCATGATGGCGCGCAGGCCGCGGGCGCCGGTCTGGCGGAGGATGGCCTGGTCGGCGATGGCCTCGAGGGCCTCGCGCTCGAAGTCCAGCTCCACCCCGTCGAGTTCGAAGAGGCGCTGGTACTGCTTGACGAGCGCGTTGCGCGGCTCGACCAGGATCTGGAGCAGGGCCTCGCGGTCCAGGTTGTGGACCGAGGTGATCACGGGCAGCCGGCCGATGAACTCGGGGATCATGCCGAACTTGACCAGGTCCTCGGGCATGACGTCCTCGAACTGGTCCTTGGCCTCCAGCTCCCGCTTGGAGCGGATCGTCGCGCCGAAGCCGATGCCCTTGGCGCCGGCCCGGGACTCGATGATCTTCTCCAGACCCGAGAAGGCACCGCCCACGATGAACAGCACGTTCGTCGTGTCGATCTGGATGAACTCCTGGTGGGGGTGTTTGCGGCCGCCCTGCGGCGGGACCGAGGCCGTCGTGCCCTCCAGGATCTTCAGCAGGGCCTGCTGGACGCCCTCGCCCGACACGTCGCGGGTGATGGAGGGGTTTTCACTCTTCCGCGCGACCTTGTCGATCTCGTCGATGTAGATGATCCCGGTCTCGGCCTTCTTGACGTCGTAGTCGGCGGCCTGGATCAGCTTCAGCAGGATGTTCTCGACGTCCTCGCCGACGTACCCCGCCTCGGTGAGCGCCGTGGCGTCGGCGATCGCGAACGGCACGTTCAGCATGCGGGCCAGGGTCTGCGCGAGGAGGGTCTTGCCGGAGCCCGTCGGGCCCAGCAGGAGGATGTTCGACTTCGCCAGCTCGATGGCGTCCTCGCGGTTCTGCGCGCCGCCGTTCTCACCGGCCTGGACCCGCTTGTAGTGGTTGTACACCGCGACCGACAGGGCCTTCTTGGCGGCCTCCTGGCCGACCACGTAGCCCTCGAGGAACTCGTAGATCTCGCGCGGCTTCGGGAGCTCCTCCCAGCGGACCTCGCTGGTCTCCGCGAGTTCTTCCTCGATGATCTCGTTGCAGAGATCGATGCACTCGTCGCAGATGTACACACCGGGCCCTGCGATGAGCTTCTTGACCTGCTTCTGGCTCTTGCCGCAGAACGAGCACTTGAGCAGATCGCCGCCGTCACCGATGCGTGCCACGGTGTGCTTCCCCTTCGCCTGGGAGACGCCTGGACGCTAAGAGTCCAGCGGCTCCTGGTGCTGCCTTATGTCGACGGTACCTTGCCGGGCCCCCCATTCGGGCCCCCCTTGGCGCGGTTCGGGTCCCGCGCGTGAACGCGGACCGCGTCCCACCGTGCCAAGGGGCGGCAGACGATACTCCCCCTGGCGCGCTAGCGCAGGTTGGTGTTGTTCATCTTCCGGGTCGAGATGATCTGGTCGATCAGCCCGTACGACAGCGCGTCCTCGGCCGTGAGGATCTTGTCGCGCTCGATGTCCTCGCGGATCTTCTCGATCGGCGTGGTGGAGTGCTTGGCCAGCATCTCCTCCAGCTGCGAGCGCATCCGCAGGATCTCGTTCGCGGCGATCTCCAGGTCGGAGACCTGGCCGCGGCCGGTCTCGCTGTACGGCTGGTGGATCAGCACGCGGGCGTTGGGCAGCGCCATGCGCTTGCCGGGCGTACCGGCGGCCAGCAGGACGGCGGCGGCGGAGGCCGCCTGGCCCATGCAGACCGTCTGGATGTCCGGCTTCACGAACTGCATCGTGTCGTAGATCGCCGTCAGCGCCGTGAAGGAGCCGCCGGGGCTGTTGATGTAGACCGAGATGTCCCGGTCGGGGTCCATCGACTCCAGGCACAGCAGCTGCGCCATGACGTCGTTGGCGGAGGCGTCGTCGATCTGGACGCCCAGGAAGATCACCCGCTCCTCGAAGAGCTTCGCGTACGGGTCGTACTCGCGGATGCCCTGGGAGGTGCGCTCGACGAAGCGCGGGATGACGTAGCGGGACTCGGCCGTGGGGCCGGTGTACTCGGCGCGGGTGCGGTCGTACAGGCCGCTGCCGGGGAAGTCGTTCACTGTGTCTCCTGGAGAGGGTCCGGGCGGTGGGCTGGAGGGGCTGGAGAGGGCGCTGACGGCCTCGTGGGCGCCGCGTGCTCCCGCCGGGGGGAGCGCAGGGGCCCGAGGCCGTGGCGGGCCCTGCTAGGCCGCCCCGGTGCCGCCGCCGCCCGGCATGCCGGCGGCCGTGGGGATGACGTCGTCGATGAGGCCGTACTCCTTGGCCTCGAAGGCGTCGAACCAGCGGTCGCGGTCCGAGTCGCGGGTGATCTGCTCGATCGACTGGCCCGTGTGCTGGGCCGTGAGCTCGGCCATGCGCCGCTTGGTGTGCAGCAGCCGCTCGGCGTGGATCTTGATGTCCGAGGCCGAGCCGGCCAGGCCGGCGGACGGCTGGTGGATCAGGATCTCGGCGTTCGGCAGCGCGAAGCGCTTGCCGGGGGTGCCCGCGCTGAGCAGGAACTGCCCCATGGAGGCCGCGAGGCCCATGGCGATGGTCACCACGTCGTTCTTGATGAACTGCATCGTGTCGTAGATCGCCATGCCGGCCGTGATCGAACCGCCGGGGCTGTTGATGTACAGGTAGATGTCCTTGTCCGGGTCGGCGGCAAGGAGCAGCAGCTGTGCGGTGATCTTGTTCGCGATGTCGTCGTCGACCGGCTGGCCGAGGAAGATGATCCGCTCGTTGAGCAGCCGGTTGTAGACCTGGTCACCGAGGCCGCCACCGATGGAAGGCTCGCCGGCGGCGGAGGGCATCAGATTCGTCACGTATCCACCTGCTCGTCTTACGACGGCGCCGGGCCGTCTCACGTGTTCTGCCGGGGCGTGGGGCCGTCCGGCGGTTCGGCGACTCCCCTGCCCGCGTATTCATGGACCCTAACGCGCGGGTCCCTTCGGAGAATCCCGGAGAGTGGAGTGTTCGCCGGGGGCGTAGCGGTGGGCTCCGCCGGGGGGCCGACGCGGTTCGGGCGGGGGGCTGTGGCGGCCGCCGGACCGCGGGTCCGACGCGGCGTGTCGTGCCCACGCGGCGGAGCCGTGCACCGGAACGCCCCCGCGCCCCCGGGCGGGCCGCCCCCGGCGCACGGCGAGAGGCCCCGGAGCTGTTCTGCCCCAGGGCCCCTCTTGCCTACGTCAGCGGGGACGCGATGATCAGGCGTCGGCCTTCTCGTCGCCCTCGCCCTCGGCCTCGTCCTCGGTCTTCGCCTCGGCGGCGGCGTCCTCGGTGGAGGTCTCCTCGGTGGAGGTCTCCTCGTCCTCGTCGCTCAGGTCGATGACCTCGCCGTTGGTGTCCTTGACCGTGGCGGACTCGACGACCGAGGCCAGGGCCTTGCCGCGGGCGACCTCGCCGACCAGGAGCGGGACCTGGCCGCCCTCGACGACCGCCTGGGCGAACTGGTCGGGGGACATGCCGGAGGAGGCGGCGCGGCGCATGAGGTGCTCGGTGAGCTCCTCCTGGTTGACGTTGAGCTTCTCGCGCTTGACGAGCTCGTCCAGGACGAACTGGGTCTTGATGCCCTTGACCGCGGCGTCGCGGGTCTCGGTCTCGAACTCCTCGGCGGTCTTGCCCTGGATCTCCAGGTACTTGTCGAGGGTCAGGCCCATCTGTCCGAGCTGGTGGTGCTCCAGGTTGTGCTTGCGGGTGTTGACCTCGTCCTCGAGCAGCTTCTCGGGGACGGGCACCTCGACAAGCTCCAGCAGCTTCTCCAGGACGCGCTCCTGGGCCTGCGTGGCCTGGTCGTACTGCTTCATGTTCGCGAGGCGCTTGCGGCTGTCCGCCCGCAGCTCCTCGAGGGTGTCGAACTCGGAGGCGAGCTGCGCGAACTCGTCGTCCAGCTCGGGCAGTTCACGCGCGGCGACCTGGGAGACCTTGACGGTGACCTCGGCCTCCTTGCCGGCCGCGGAACCGCCCTTGAGCTCGGAGGTGAAGGTGGCCTCGCCACCGGCCTCCAGGCCCTTCACGGCGTCGTCGATTCCGTCGAGGAGCTCGCCGGAACCGATGGTGTAGGAGACGCCGCTGGCGACGCCGTCCTCGAGGACCTCGCCGTCGACCTTGGCCTCCAGGTCGACCGTGACGACGTCGCCGTCCTCGGCGGCGCGCTCGACCGGGGAGGTCGAGGCGAAGCGCTCGCGGAGCTGCTCGACCGACTTCTCGACGTCGTCGTCCGTCACCTCTACGGCGTCGACCTCGACCTCGATGGAGGAGAAGTCCTCCGGGAGCTCCAGGGCGGGACGGACGTCGACCTCGGCGGTGAAGTTCAGCGTCTCGCCGTCCTTCAGCTCGGTGATGTCGACCTCGGGCTGGCCGAGGACGTCGATCTCGGCCTCGTTGACCGCCTCCGTGTAGAACTTCGGCAGCGCGTCGTTGACGGCCTCCTCCAGCACGGCACCACGGCCGAACCGCTGGTCGATCACCCGGGCGGGGATCTTGCCCTTGCGGAAGCCCTTCACCGTGACCTGCTGGTTGATCTTCTTGTACGCCGCGTCGAGGCTGTCCTTGAGCTCCTCGAAGGGCACCTCGACAGTGAGCCGAACCCGAGTCGGGTTCAGGGTCTCCACGGCGCTCTTCACGGTTCGGTCTCCTTGTGGCTGACTTCTTGGTTTTCGCCGGAGCCAGACAGGTCCGGCGATGAGACGCCCGGGAGAGTTCGTAGGCCGGGTGGGCCGGGACACACGGGCGCGCAGCTTGCATAGTAACCGCAGCAGCTGGGCCGCCCAAAAGACGATCTCCGGTGCGGCGCCCGGCGTGATCGCGCAGGTGGTCGGGGTGGCGGGATTTGAACCCACGGCCTTCCGCTCCCAAAGCGGACGCGCTACCAAGCTGCGCCACACCCCGTCTGGTGCGACACGTAGGGTACATGCCCGCAGGCCGCGCGACCGCCGCATTCACCGGCCTTCCGGACAACCGCCGGCGCGGCCGGCGGCGCGGCCCCGACACCGGGGTGTGCGACGGGGCGGGCCGACCCGCTACGATGCCTCCAGTGCCGCGGTCATCCGACCTGCGGCGCGTCCTGTGCGGGCGTAGCTCAATGGTAGAGCCCCAGTCTTCCAAACTGGCTACGCGGGTTCGATTCCCGTCGCCCGCTCTGTACGGCTCAGGGCCAGGCCGGAGGATGTCTCCTCCGGCCTGGCCCTGATCGTTTTCGCGGCCGGGCCGGGTTCGGCCGGCCGGGTGAGCCGTCGGCCGGCCCTGGGGGATCTCCGGTCGGCCGGTCCCGGGGGATCTCCGGTCGGCCGGATGCGCCGGCGCGCGGGGCGCCCGGCCTCAGAAGCTGATCGAGTTGATCGTTTCCGCGAGGGAGTCGAGGAAGCGGTTGATCGACGGGGCCATGCCGGTCGAGGCGAGGAAGAAGCCGAAGAGGATCGCGACGACGGCGGGTCCGGCCTTGATGGACCCGCCCCGGATCAGCACGACCAGGACGATCGCCAACAGCAGCACCACTGACAGTGAAATGGCCACAACTGATCACACCCTCGGTCGGTCCGCTCTGCCGGCCCGGGGGCGCCACCCCGCGCGCCCCCGCCAGGGACCATCGTGCCACCAACCCGGCCTCCTCATGCGGCCGGTGAGACATCTGTGACGTCAACTCCCGCCGTCCGGGCGGCGACGGGTGCCTTCCGATCTTCCCCGCACAACAATTCGACGGCACCCTCCCGGCGGAATTCCACAACGGCCGCGCAGGTAATTCGAATTGAGTGCACGGGAGTACCGACAACACCGCCACAACCGGCGGTATGCACCTTTTAGTCGGGATGAATCGCGACATCCAGGACGCGAAGAGAGCGCCGTCACTGCTGAATTGAGGAATGACATCGCGATGACGTGGCACGTTGTACGTATTGCCATGGACAACGCTAGGGTGCCTCAGATGTTCCACGCCGCTTCGTCTCTCGTGCCGAGTCCGCGCTCCTTGCGGAGCCAGAAAGATCAGCAGCACCGGTCCCCCGACAGACGGGCCAAGCAGCGTGACGCGTTCTTCGACAACGCCAAATACCTGGCGATCGTGCTGGTGGCCGTCGCCCACGCCTGGGAGCCGCTGAAGGGCGACAGCCGGGTGCTCCAGGCCGCGTACATGCTGGTGTACGCGTTCCACATGCCGGCGTTCATCGTCATCTCCGGGTTCTTCTCCCGCGGTTTCGACGGGAGCCCCGGCAGGCTGAAGCGGCTGGTCACCGGTGTCGTCGTGCCGTACGTCGTCTTCGAGACGGCGTACCCGCTGTTCAAGACGTACGTCGACGGCGTCCCGCAGGACATCAGCCTCCTGGACCCCTACTTCCTCACCTGGTTCCTGTGCGCCCTGTTCATCTGGCGCCTGACCACCCCCCTGTGGAAACTGGTCCGCCATCCGCTGCCGCTCGCGCTGGGCATCGCCATGCTGGCGTCCGTCACCCCGGCCATCGGTGACGACCTCGACCTCCAGCGCGTCCTTCAGTTCCTGCCGTTCTTCGTGCTGGGCCTGACGCTGAAGCCGGAGCACTTCCGGCTGGTGCGCCGGCGCTCGGTGCGGATCGCGGCCGTTCCGGTGTTCGCCTGCGCGCTGGCGTTCTCCTGGTGGGCGGTGGAGCGGATGAACGGCGCGTGGTTCTACCACCGCGACTCCGCCCAGGAACTGGGCGCCCCGTGGTGGGTCGGACCCGTCATGCAGCTCGCCCTGTTCGGCTGCTCGCTGCTGCTGACCGCGTGCTTCCTGTCCTGGGTGCCGGGCCGCACGATGTGGTTCACCACGCTCGGCGCGGGCACCCTCTACGGCTATCTGCTGCACGGCTTCCTGATCAAGGGCGCCGACTACCGGGGCTGGTTCGACCACCCCGCCCTGCACCGCCCGCTAGGCGAGATCGCCGTCAGCGCCGCGGTGGCCGTGGCCGTCACCCTGCTGTGCACCGCACCGGTGCGGCGGGTGTTCCGCTGTGTGATGGAGCCGCGGATGGACTGGGCGTTCCGGACCGATCCCGTACGGGTCGCGCGGGAGCGCGAGCGGGAGCCGGAGCGGGAGCCGGAGCGGGAGAAGGTGTCGGCCTGAGCGGGCGCGGGGAGCGCGCGCCGGCGGGTGGGGAACCGCCTGCCGGGTGTGCGCTGCTCCCCGCGGCCCGTCAGGCGGGGCCGTCCTTCAGGTGCCGCATGAGGCGTTCGAAGTGCTGCCAGGCCGACAGGTCGGACGGGTCGCCCGGGAGCTGGTAGTAGAGGGCCGGACGCGTCCTCGGGCCCAGCTCGCGCGGCGGATGGCCGAGCGGGGTCCGCCTCGCCCGGTCGCCCGGCATCCCGCGGACCTCCTCCGCACCCAGCACGAACGCGTACGGCACTCCCGGGCCCTCGAAGCGCGGCGGGACCGACAGGTCGCGGCGGGCCCTGCGGACCTGGACCAGCATCGACTGGAGGCGGTGACGGACGGCCAGCGTCTGCGCCGCCCGGACGATCGCGTCCGTCGGGCCCTCCTCGCCGGGGCCGTACCCGAAGGCCAGCGTGACGTCCTCCTCGACACCGGCCTCCGTACGGGTGATCCGGACCGTCGCCAGACCCGGGCGCTCCGGCGCGCCGACGACCACGAGCCAGGTCGGCTCCGGCGCCCGCTCGAAGGCCACGTCGGTGAGCCCGCGCAGCGACCAGGGCAGGTTGGCGGGCTCCTCGGTGCCCCAGCCGGCCGGCGGCCCGCCGGTGATCTCCCGCCAGACCGACTCCACGGCGCCGCCGAGGACCAGCCGGTCGTCGGCGGGGTGGACGCAGCGGAAGGAGATCGCCAGCTGGCGTTCCCCGGTGTCCGCGATCTGCGCGCCGAAGGCCTGGGCGACGGTGGTGCGCGGGTCCTCGAGGGTCGCCTCCGGCGGCACGGCCGGCATGAACAGGCCGTCTCTCCAGTGCAGGACGGCGCCGGACAGGCCGTCGTAGTAGCCGCACTCCTCGTCCTGCACCACCCAGCGCGAGGGCCAGCCCGGCAGCGCGCCCCGGACCGTCGGGGAGAGCCGGGTGCCGGCCGGGGTGACGATCTGGAGTCCCAGCCGGGCGTTCGCGGCGGCCCGGAAGGCGTCCGCGAGCCAGGCGGTCATGGCGACGACCGGGCGGTCCTGGATCACCACGGCGACCTTGTCGGTGAGCACGTCGACGGCGGGCTGGGCGGCGGCCGGCACCGGCAAGGCCGTCATCCCCTCCGTGTTCACCACGGCGAGCGAGGTCGCGGCCGCCCGCGGCCAGGCGGTGCCGCCGACCAGGGCCGCGACCCGCGCCGCGAAGGTCCCGGCGAGCGCCTCGGCCTCCTTCACGCCGGTGGTGGCGCGGGCCTCGGTCCACCAGTAGGGGACCTCCGGCTCGTCCGCGCCGAGCAGCCGCGCCGCCTCTCCCCTGACCTGGACGAGCAGCGGGGCCTCGACGGAGAGCAGCGGGCGGCCCTGCTCGTCGTGCAGCCGCACCAGCGCGCCGTCGGCCTCGGCGCCGACCAGTTTGTCCGGGCCGCCGGAGAGGAGGCCCGCGATCACGCTGAGCGGGTCGGGCATCTTCCTCGTGAGCGCGACGACGTCCTTCGTCATGGGTTCGTCTTCTTCGTGAGCACGACGACGTCCTGGGTCATGGGTTCACCTCGTCCCCGCGTAGACGGTCTGGATCAGCCGGTTCGGCTCGCCCCTGCGGATCAGTACGCCCCGGCCGGGCGGCTGCTGGGAGGCGTACACCCCGGAGAAGAGCTGGCCCTCGCTGCGGTCGCCGGCCATCACCAGCGCCGCGGCGCCGGATTCGCGCAGGCCCGTCATCAGCGGCTCGTACAGGCCGCGGGAGGCGCCGGCGACGCGCCGGGTGAGGACGAAGTGCAGGCCGATGTCCTGGGCGGAGGGGAGGTACGGCACGAACGGCGCGAGCGGCTGCTGGCCGGCGGTGGTGAGGACGTCGTAGTCGTCGACGAGGATCACGATCCGCGGGCCGGAGAAGCTGCCGGGCTCCAGCTCGGCGCCCTCGGCGTCGTCGGGCATCCGCTTCTCCAGCTCGGTGGCGATGCCCGCGGCGAGGCCCGCGCTCAGCTTGGCGTTGTAGGCGTAGCCGCCCCGGTACTCCTCCGGGACGACGCCGCGCAGGCCGCGCCGCGGGTCCATGACGCCGAAGACCAGCTCGTCGTCGCGGTAGCGCTCCATCAGGCCCTGGGCGATCGCCGTCAGCAGGTTGGTCTTGCCGCACTCGCTGTCGCCCATGATCAGCAGATGCTGGTCGTGGTGGAACAGGTCGAGCAGGACCGGCGCGAGCTTCGTCTGGTCCAGCCCGATCGGGACCCGGCGCGGTTCGGCCGAGGGGCCCGGCAGGAGGTGCGGTTCCAGGACGTGCGGGAGGACCCGTACGGGCTGGGCGACCTCGCCGGTCCAGGTGGCGCGGACGGTCCGGGCGGTGCGCTCCAGGACCGCGCCGAGGTCCGCGGTGTCGGCGATGCCGTCCGTGCGGGGCAGGGCGACCTGGGCGAAGAGCTTGCCGTCGGTGAGGACGCGGCCCTTCTCCTCGGGTGCGAGGGTCTCGGCGAGCTTGCGGTCGATGCTGGACTCGCTCGCGTCGTTCAGGCGCAGCTCGACCCGGGTGCCGAACTGGGACTGGGTGGCGATGCGCACGTCGTTCCAGCGCAGCATGCCGGCGACGACGTGGATGCCGTAGCCGCTGCCGCGCTTGAGGATGTCGACGACCGCGTCGTCGAGGTCCTCGAAGTCGTCGCGCAGGGCGCCGAAGCCGTCGATCAGCAGCACGATCTCGGTGGAGGCCAGCTCGGGCAGGCGGCCCGCGGCACGCAGGGTGCGCAGTTGCTCCAGCGAGTCGATGCCGTGGACGCGGAACAGTTCCTCGCGCTGGTCGAGCATGCCGCGCACGGAGTCGATGGTGCGGGCGGCGCGCTCGCGGTCGGCGCGGCCGGCGACCCCGCCGACGTGCGGCAGCCCGGACAGCGCCTGGAGGCCGCCGCCGACCAGATCGAGGCCGTAGACGCCGACCTCCTGGGGGGTGTGCGTCAGCGCCAGGGAGAGCGCGAGGGTGCGCAGCAGGGTCGTCTTGCCGGACTGGGGGCCGCCGATGACCGCCGCGTGGCCGCCCGCGACCGTGAGGTCCAGGTACCACTGGCCCTGCCACTGCCTGGTGGGGTCGTCGAGGATGCCCAGGGGCACCCGCAGCGGGCCGCTCCGCCGGGCGAGCTGGGTGCCGCGCGCGCCGACCTCCAGCGGACCGGCGACCTTGTCCAGGGCGACCGCGTCGGGCAGCGGGGGCAGCCAGATCTGGCGGACGGGGCGTGCGCCGGCGTCCTCGATCCGGCCGACCATGACGCCCATCTCGGTGGGCCCGGTCTCCCGGCGCCGCATCTGCGGCTCCGCCGGCGCCGCCGCGCTCTCGTCCCGGCCGAGGGTGTTGTACGCCTCGAACTCCAGGGCGAGCGGCCCGGTGTCCTCCTCCTCGCGCCGTACGGGTCCGCGGTAGGCGCCGGAGACGTACCCGGCCTTGAACCGCTCGTAGTGGCTGGTGTCGACCTTGAGGTAGCCGAAGCCGGGCAGTGGCGGCAGGTGGAAGGCGTCGGTGGTGTCGAGGACGGTGCGGGACTCGTCGGCGGAGAAGGTGCGCAGGCCGAGCCGGTACGACAGGTAGGTGTCGAGGCCCTTGAGCTTGCCGCCCTCGATGCGCTGGCTGGACAGCAGCAGGTGCACGCCGATGGAGCGGCCGATGCGGCCGATGGACAGGAACAGGTCGATGAAGTCCGGCTTGGCGGTGAGGAGTTCGCCGAACTCGTCGATGACGACGAAGAGGTGGGGCAGGGGCTCCAGGTCGGGGCGCTTCTCGGCGCGCAGGGCGGCGTAGTGGCCGATGTCGGCGACGTTGCCGGCCTCCTTGAGGACCTGCTGGCGGCGCTTGACCTCGCCGGCCAGCGAGGCGTGGACGCGTTCGACCAGGCCGGCCTGGTTCTCGAGGTTGGTGATGACGCCGGCCACGTGCGGCAGGCCGGCGAAGGGGGCGAAGGTGGCGCCGCCCTTGTAGTCGACGAGGACCATGGCGAGGTCCTCCGGCGGGTGGGTGGCGACCAGGGCGAGGACGAGGGTGCGCAGCAGCTCGGACTTGCCGGAGCCGGTCGCGCCGACGCACAGGCCGTGCGGGCCCATGCCCAGCTCGGAGGACTCCTTCAGGTCGAGCAGGACGGGCTCGTGGGAGTCGCTGACGCCGATGGGCACGCGCAGGAAGGCCCGCTCGCCGCGCGGCGCCCACAGCCGGGCGAGGTCGAGGTCGGCGACGTCGTCGATGCCGAGGAGTTCGGCGAAGTCGACCGGGCCGCTGAGCGGGGCGTCCGCGGCCGTCGAGTCGGCGGACAGCCGCAGCGGGGCGAGCATCCGGGCGAGGCCCTCGGCGAAGGGGACGCCGACCTCGTCGACGGTGCCGTGGGCGCCGATCGGCTCGTCCTCGCGCAGGTCCTCGACGTCGATCCGCTCGCCGTCGACGGTGATGCGCACGCCGACGCTGCCCGGTTCCTGGACGCGTTCGTCGAGCAGGTGCAGGACGGTGACGCCCATCTCCCGCAGGCCGACCGCGTCGTCGGGGCGGGGCAGGTCGACGGCGTCGTCGCCGTGCGCGTCGGCGACGACGAGCAGCCGGGAGGTCATGGCGAGGGCGTCCTTGCCGGACAGCCCGCGGCGCACCTCGGCCGCGTAGGAGGCGCGGCGGCGCAGTTCGGGGCCGATCTGCCGGGCCAGCTGGGGCACGGAGGGCGCGATGCGGCGGGCGGCGACGGGACCGTCGAACTGCTCGGGGTCGAGCGTGTGGGGCAGCCACTTGGCCCACTCCCAGTCGGCGATCCGGTCGCCGGGCGCGGCGAGCGCGAGCGCCACGTCGTCCGGGGCGTGCAGGGCGGCGGTCTGGACGACCAGCGCGCGGGCGATGCGGAGGGTGTCCTCGCGCCGTCCGATGACGCTGATGTTGCCGACGCGGTCGAGCGGGACGGTGAGCGGGAGGTCGGTGCCGGTGCGGAAGCGGGCCATCAGCGCGGACGCCTCGTTCAGCATGAACCGGTCCGGCGGGGTCAGCACGGACGAGCCCTGCTGGCCGACCTTCAGGTCCCTCACCGGCATCTCGCCGGTGCCGGCCCGCACCCGCAGGAAGTCGCCGTCCAGGCGGCGGCGTTCCCACAGCCGGGCGGGATCGCGGACGATGTCGTACAGCGCGTCCGGCGGCGGGTTGAGCACCTGGGCGGTCTCCCCGCGCCGGCGCTCCTCCGCGGAGAGTTCCTCGCGCAGGTCCTCCAGGTAGGCGAGGTAGGCCTCGCGCTGGGTGCGGCGGGTGCGCTGGGCCTTGCCGCGCTGGGAGAAGACCAGGGCGAGGGAGCCGACCAGGGTGACGACGAGGATGATCGCGCCGAGCCCGGCGAACTGGCTGTTGCGCACGACCGTCATCATCACGACGGACGACATCACGCCGGCGACGGGCAGCAGCGACGTGGCGACGGAACCCGCCTTGCCCTCGGGCAGGTTGGGCGGCGCCTCTATGGTGCGCGGCTCGGGTGCGGCGGGCGGCCGGGTGGTCCGCGCCGGGCGGTGGATCAGTCGGGTACTCATCGTCGTGGCCTCTGTGGGGTCCCTTCGAGGTGGGTCAACGTCGCTTCTGGGACAGTTCGAAGGCCTCGGCGGCGAGCCGGGTGACGGCCTGCCGGGTGGCCTGCGCGAGCAGGTCGGTGCGGATGGCGCCGCCGGCCGCCAGGTGCCGGTCGTACGGCAGGACCCGGACGCTCGCCCCGGTCGCCTTCAGCTGCTCGGCGGCCTTGTCCAGGTCGAGTCCGGGGTGCGGTGACGTCTCGGTGAGGACGACGACGGTCGAGGTGGTGATGGACCGGGGCAGGCCGCGCATCCACTCCAGCACCGAGCGGGTGCTGGCGATGCCCTCCAGGGTCGCGGGCACGGTGAGCACGCGGGCCTGCGCGGCGGACAGCGCGGTGCGGGCCACCTCGGCGGGCAGGGTCTCGCAGTCGACGACGGTCACCCCGAAGTAGCGGCGCAGCGACACCATGACCCGCTCGTAGGCCCTGGTGTCGAGCATCGCGCCGACCTGCCCCTGGCTGCCGGGCAGCAGCCAGGCGTTGTCGGGGAGCTGGACGAGGTAGCCGGTCACGTCGAGCAGCGACATCTGCGGCTCGACGAGGGCGGCGAGGTCGCCGGTGGTCCAGCGCAGGCTCTCCGCGCCGAGCCGCACCGGCAGCGAGCCGAGCGCCGGGTCGGCCTCGACGAGGAGGACCGGGTCCTGGCGGTAGTGGGCGTAGGTGGCGCCGAGCAGGGCGGCGACCGTGGTCTTGCCGGAGCCGCCGCGGATGGAGGTCACGGCGATCTGGCGGCCGGTGGTGACCGGCCGCTGGAGCACCTCGGCGGTCGCCGTGGTCTCGGCGACCTCGCGCGCGGCGGAGGACACGACACGGCGTACGGCGCGCAGGGCGCGGGCGGTGAACGGCTCACCGCGGCGGGGCTTGAGCCCGGCGGCGGCCAGCCGCTTGTCGAGGACGGGACGGGTGTCGGGGGCGGCGGTACGGGGGGTGGCGGCGGTGTGGGGGGCGGGGGCGGGGTGGGTGGGCTGGGCGGATGGGGCGGGGTGGGTGGGCTGGGCGGATGGGGCGGGGTGGGGGGTCTGGGCGGCGTACGGCTGCTGCTGGGGGTACGGCGCGGCCTGCTGCTGGGGCCATTGGCCGGGGCCGGGCTGCTGCTGCTGCTGCGGATAGCCGTACCCGGCCTGCTGCTGCGGGTGGCCGTACCCGGCCTGCTGCTGCGGGTGGCCGTACCCGGGGGCGGTCTGCGGGGCCGGAGTGCCCTGCGCGGGCACGCCCGGCTGCGACGGCTGCTGCTGTTCCGGCTGCTGCTGCTGTTCCGGCTGTTGCTGCTGTTCCGGCTGTTGTGCCTGGGGGCCCTGCCCCTGGGACTGCTGCTGCGGTGCCGGCTGCTGTGCCTGGGGGCCCTGCCCCTCGGGGGCCTGCCCCTGGGGCTGCTGTGGCTGCTGCTGTGGCTGCTGCTGTGGCTGCCGTTGTGCGGGGGCGCTCTGCCGGGCCGCGGGCTGCTGAGGTGCCGCGCCGCCCCTCAGGTCGCGCAGCACGTCGTTCTGCCAGTTCTCACCGCTCGGCATGTCGCCCTTCTCCCTTGCCTCGTGCTCCCGCCCGGAACAGCGACGCGTCGTCCCTCAGACCTCAGAACTTGTCGAGCAGTTGCCCGTAGATGCCGAACACGCCGACGGCCAGCGGGAACAGTCCGATCACCCCGACGGACTCGACGAGATCGGCGAGCCGCCGCAGCCGCACCCGTACGTGCTCCGGCGGTTCGATCGCGAGGACCAGCAGCGGCAGCAGCGCGGCGGCCGCCGGCAGGGCCAGCGCGCCGGCGCCGCCGGCGTGGTCCAGCCACAGCACGGCGAGGCGTACGACGAGTACGGCGGCCGCCCCGAACAGCGCCACGACCTCCGCGACCAGCGGGAAGGCCCGGGCCCGCGACAGCAGCACGACGGCGGTGAGCGACGCGAGGGTCACCGTCCACGCGGTCGGCTCCGCGGCGGTGGTCAGCAGCCAGCCGCCGGCGGCGGCCGAGGCGGCGGCGACCACCGTGGCGAGGGCGAGGCCGCGGTGGGTGGCGGCGAGCGCGTTGGAGACCTGGTGCCGGCTCACCGACACGCCCGAGGAGCGCCGGTCGTCGAGGCCGGTGAGTCCGGAGGCCATCAGTGCCAGGCGCGGCAGCAGGCCGAGCAGCACCACGGAGAACACGGCCATCACGGCTCCGAGCCGGTCCGGACGGTCCTGTACGGCGGCGACGGCCTCCCAGACGGCGGCCACGGCGACGGCCGCCGCCGCCCCGATGAGCCCGCCCCGGCCGAGCGGTGAGAAGTACGCGAGCAGTACCAGGGCGAGCACCAGCGCGCCGATCACACCGGCCAGGCGGGCCTCGCCCGGCCAGGAGTAGGCGTCGGCGGCGGTCCACGCGGCGAGCAGGCCGAGTCCGCCGGAGGCGAGCAGCAGCGCGGTGGCGAGACCGAGGTTGCCGTCACCGATCTTCGCGACGACCGCGCCGCCCAGCAGGAACACCACGAAGGCGACGGCCAGCGCGGTGGCGACGGACTCCAGCGCGAACTCGCGCCGGGCCAGGACCGCCGCGGCGACGGAGAAGACGACGGTGGCGGTTCCGGCGCTGACCCGGCGCGCGGCCGGGCGCCAGCGCCAGGCATGCAGGTCGAGGTCGTCGGCGACCTGGTCGGTCACGTCGTGGACGACCGGCGCGGGCGGCGCGGCGTGCGCCCGGACGAGCTGGAGCACGGCGCCGTCGGCGACCTCGGCCGAGGACAGGGTGGCGTCGTGCGGCAGCACGGAGCCTTCGGCGGTGACCAGTTGCCGGGTGGTGGGCCGTGAGGCGACCCGGTCGTCGAGCAACCGCAGGATGTCGGGGAGCAGTTGGCCGATCGGGGTGTCCGACGGCAGGACCAGGTCGGCGCGCCGCCGTTCACCGATCAGGGTGACTCGGCTGAGCTGGGCCCGAGACGTCGTTGCAGTGCTCACCACTCACCGGAACCTATCATCGCGTCAATTCGGCCACGGGCCGTGTCTGAAATGAACCCGTCACGCGTGCTCGTCTTCTTCACTGCTTCTCCCCGGTGGCGTCCGTCGCGTCCGTGGCGTCCGTCGCGTCCGTCGCGTCCGTGGCGTCCGTCGCGTCCGTCGCGTCCGTGGCGTCCGTCGCGTCCGTCGCGTCCGTCGCGTCCGTCGCGTCCGTCGCGTCGGCGGACGGGCTGCCGCCGGTGGGTTCGTACAGCTGTTCCTGCTGCTGTTCCTGCTGCTGTTGCTGTTGCTCCTGCTCGGCCTTCTGCTTCGCCAGGGTGGACTGGAGGAAGGACCAGCCGACGCAGCCGGCGCACAGTACGGCCGCGATCGCGATGCCCGCGAACACCTTGCCGAGCCGTTCGTCCAGCGTGCGCCGGCCGCGCTGGGTGCCGAACAGCAGCGCGTCGCGCATCCGGCGGCGCCGCACCGCCACCGACTCCAGCAGTTGGCTGTCGTAGTCCCGTGCCATTCAGTCGTCGTCCTGTGCTGGGGTGCCGTCAGTCGTCAGTCTTCGGGGGTGAGACCGAGGTACCGCCTCATGGCGTCGTACTTGCGCTCCAGGCGCCGTGCGGTGGCCTCGTCGAGCCGGGCGAGCCGGGCCGGGTCCGCGTTGTGCGCGAGGTCGGCGGTCTTGACCAGCCGGGCGCCCGGCGTGGCGAGGATCCGCCGCGCGTACGCCTCGGGCGTCTCGCCGGGCCGCTTGGTCACCGCCCGGACGACGTCCTTGGTCCGCTGGTCGAGGAGGGCCGTCTCCAGCCGTTCCTCGCTCAGCACTCCGTCCTCCACGGCGTCGTGCAGCCAGGCCGCGGCGATCAGTTCGTCGCCGCCGCCCCGGGCGCGCACGCCCTCGGCCACGGCCCTCAGGTGCTCGGAGTACGGCCGCCCAGCCTTGTCCGTCTGCCCGGCGTGCGCGGCCCGCGCCATGGCCTCGACCTCGGCGAGACCCATGTTCACGACGCGCACCTTCCATGGTGCCCGTGCTGCGGCATGCAAGCTCCCCCTTACTTTGCCCGTGCAACATAAGGCACGGGAGGGTGGGGCGTACACCCGGGGGGCGGGTTGTCGCCGGACCATGTCCGTGAACTCCCGTCCTCTCGTCCGCCAGTCGCTGCACCGTCCGCGGGCCGGGAGCCGCGGCGACGGCGTCGCGACACCGCGGAGATCCGTCAGAAGCGCCCTAGTCGCCCTGGGCGAGGTTCTTGACCGCGTCGGCGTCCGGGGCGGCGGCGAGGGACTCCGGGACGACCCGGCCCTTGTTGCCCTCCGGACTGGCCAGCAGCTCCGCGAGGGCCTGGGACGGCGTGACGCCCCGCCCCTTGGCCTCCGTCAGCCTGGCGTGCCAGAGACCGCCTTCGGACAGCGCCCGGGGGCCGGCGGCCCGCCGCGGCTCCCACGCGGCGGCGTCGTCCTCGTCGGAGACCCACACGTATCCGAGAACGGCTCCGCCCTGCTTGTCGACCACGCTGACGTACCGCACCGGCTTGTCGGTCCGGGTGCGGTAACGCGCCGGGCCCGGCGCCACCTGGTTGAACGGCAGGTCCTCGGCGAAGCGCGGGTTGATCGGTCGTTCAGAGTTCATGGCGTACACGTTCCTTCTCGTCTGCCTGATCCGCGAAGAGGCTACGGCCTCGGCAGGACTTCACCGTAGACGTGCCACTTGCCGTCCGTCTCGTCCATGAAGACGCGCGTCACCTTGAACTGCGAACCGCGCGCGAGGAGCAGCTCCCGCTCTCCCGGGAACTTGGAGAGGTGGTCCAGCCACAGCGCCGGCGTTCCCTTGGGCACCCGCAGGTGCATCCACACCGGCTTGCCGTCGAAGGGCGGCGGCGGTGTCCTGCCGAGCGCCGTGGAGGTGTACGCCTTGTCGTCGAACACGCCGCCCTGCATGTCCAGCGGCGAATTCAGGTGCAGGTGGTCGATCGCGGTGCCCCGGACGACCATGATGTCCTCGGGCACCGGGCGGGCGCCCATAACCTCGTCCATCTCCTCGATCGTGTGCAGCACGTCCGCTGACGTGCCGGTGCCGAAGCGGAGGTGGCCGTTGATGTCGTCGTAGGCGTTGCCGGTGTAGGTGACGAGCGCGTCCCTCGACGCGGGGTCGAGGTCGTCCAGGAAGTCGTTCCAGTAGGCGTTGCCGTAGTCGAAGCCCGCCTTGTTGCTGACGCTGGGCGCCGGGTCGGTGCCGCGCGCCAGCTCGTCCGTGGCCACCGCATGCTTCTCGGCGTCGCTGAGGCCGGAGAACTCGACCTGGGACATCGACGGCTTGTACTCGAACGGCTCCCCGGCCCCGCCGTGACCCGGTACGTCCGTCCCCGTGTGGCCCGGGGTCACCGGTGCGTCGGTGCCGTGGTGCGCGGTGGCGTCCACGGCCGTGTCACCGGCGTCCGTGTGATCGGCGGCGTCCGTCGCGTCGTCCGCGTGGCCCGTACCGTCGTGCCCCGCGCCATCGTGTCCCACGCCGTGCGCGGTGTCGTCCGGGTGGGCGGTGGGGGTGTCGTGGCCGGTGCCGTGCGGTGCGTCGGGGCCGTGGGCGCCCGTGCCGGGGACGTCGGGGCCGCCGGTGTGGGGGGTGGTGGTCGGCACGTCGTGGGTGGCACCGGCCGTCGGGGTGTCGTGGTACCACGCCGAAGGTGTCGTACCGGAGTGGGTTGCAGCCGTTCCCGTCGGAACCGTGTCACCCGTGCTGTGCGGGACGCCGCCGTCGGACGTCGTGTGCGCGGCGCCGGCGTACGCGCCGCCGTCGGCCGTGTGCGCGGCGCTCGCGTAGACCGGTGGTTCGGGGGTCTGGACCGTCCAGTGGGAGGGAAGTCCGGAGGGTGTCCGGTAGGACGCCGGGGCCTCGTGAGGAACCGGCGTGGTGTCGATGGTGCCGTCGGGCGAGACGAGGTTGCCGTTCGGCTCCATCACGCGGCCGTCGGGGAGCTGGACGGAGCCGTCCGGGAGCGTGGGGATGTCGATCGTCCCGACGCCCTTGAGGCCCTTGGCGATGTCGCCGATCTTCGACAGGCCCGCACCCGCGCCCTTGGCGATGTACGTCATCGGGTCGATGACCTTGCCGGCCTTCCCGGCCACCGACAGCACCTTGGCGACCGCGCCCGCCTTGCCCGCACCCGCCGCCGCACCACCCGCACCACCGGTGAACACCGTGGTCAGCACGTTGAACGTCACCGCACCCGCCGCACGAGCGGGGTTCTTACCCCACTCGTCCCACGCCACCAGCGCCTTCCCGGTCTCCTTCATCGCCGTGCGCGAGTCCCGCAGCCACGACGGCAGCTTGTCGTCCGGCAACGCCCAGAACGCCGTACCCACCAACGGCATCCCCGTCAGGACCAGACCGGTCGCCAGCTGCGCCAGCCCCTTCCAGGCCTGCCCCATCGCCTCCCAGCCACCGAACCCGACCAGCGTCCCCAGACCCTTGATCGTCCCCCACACACCGTCGACGATCAGACCGTCCCACACGAACGACTTCACCCAGTGGCCGACCTCGTACCAATAATGCTTCTCCTCCACCGGGTCACCCCAGGGAAGCTGCGCGTTCTTCAAGTCCTCCGCGTCGAACCCGTACTGGTCCTCACGCTCCGACCCGTCCCCCGCGACCATCTGCGTCCCGCCCCACAACGCGGTGATCTTGTTGTGGCAGGTCCGCTCCGCCGCCCAGAACGCCGCCACCGTCGCGGTGATGTCGTCCCGCAGCCGGTTGTGCTCGGCGACCTTGTCCTCGTCGTACTCCCACTCGTCGTCGTCCTTCACGGACGTGACGAACGTCTGCGCCTCCGTCTTCAAGGACTGCAACCTGGAGACGAGCGGGCGGATCTCCGCCGCGTACGACGACAGCGCGGAGGACACGGTCTCGAGGCCGTCGGCGAAGGTGTCGGCGCGGTCCTGCACCGGCTTCGTCGTCGCGAACAACTGCTCCGCCTCCGGAGCCTGGTAGAACGCCGACAGCCCCTGGAACTGGGAATGCACATCACTGCCCGTATCCCGGACACTCTTGGCATCCTTCTTCAACGCGGCATGATCCAACTCAAGTTGGAAGAGGTTGCCGGTGAACTGCGGGATCTGTTCCGGATCGATCACGCCTTGCCGACTCCCGGCGCGTCCAGCTTCGGAGCCTTCAGCGTGTTGCGCTGCGCCTCCGCCGCCATCTCCTCGTCACCGTTCAGATACGCCGTCGTCGCGTCCACCACACCCTGCATCGGTTTACCCGCACGCGCCGCCGCCGACGTCAGATGGTCACCGAACGCCGTCGCATGCTTGTGCAGACCCGACGCCGTCTCACCCGTCGTCTTCAGCACCTGCTGAATACCCTGCTGCTTCAAACCCCAGTCCGGCACCCGTCCACCCCTGTCTCCGTCCCCGCAGCGTCAACGCGACGCGCTTCAGCCGATGTTGTCGACCGCGGCCTTCGCCCGCTGCTCCGTCGACTGCCCGTACCGTCGTTCTTCTCCAGCGTCGACTTCACCAAGGTCGTCACTCGACCCGCGCGCATGACGCATCAGCGTCGACAGCGTCTGTGCACCCATGTCGAACTTCATGAAGGACCCCCGTCCACCAGATCGATGACTCACCCAACGCTCACCAAGCGCGCACCCATCCATACCAAGCGCCCGGCCCGCCCAGCAATCGGGGGTCGCCGTCATCACCGAGACCCCACAAACGGGTGACCGCACCATGGAGGACACACCCCGACAGCCGGTGCCCATCAGTCGGCGAGCGGGCGTCCACGGCGTAGGTCGGCGAGCAGGAGCGTGCCGGCCCCGGAGCGATCCGCGCGGCCGGCGTCCTGCTCGTCCGGGAGTCCGGACAGCTCCGCCAAGGCCGCCGACGGGGACAGCCCCCGGTCATGTGCGGCTCTCAGGCGCTCCAACCACACCAATCCAGCACGGTACGTCGCATCATCGCCGACATCCCTCGGCTCGAAACTCGCCGCGTTCTCGTCGTCCGAGGCCCACAGGAAGCCAAGGACCCGGGCATCCTCGCTCCTCACTGCCACGTACCGGACTTCTCCCTCGGCCGTACGCCGGTATCCGATACGCCCGAACCCGGGGGCATGGGCGAACACCCGGTACCGGGACGGCACCTCGAAAGTGCCCCACACGTCCGACGCGGCCCCGTCCGTGTCGAAGAAGTTCTCAGCACCGCTCTCGGTCGGCTTCGCGAAGTACGTCGGGTCATCCGGGTCCGTCTCGGACTCCAGGACCTCGGCGAGGTCATGCAGCACCGCGGACAGCCGAGGCCCGTTCACCACGTAGACCTCGTGCTGCGGCCGCCCTTTCAGGTCGTAAGGCAGCCAGACATCAGCGTGCGTCACCAGATCAACGGTGACGAAGTCGGCGAAGGACGAGGCTCCCAGGCGGAACAGCTTCTCCTCCCGCGATTGGCCTCCGTCGACATCAAGCACCACTGTTCCGGAGCACTCGACGAAGGCGTCCACGGACCCGATCTCGCCGGCTTCCAAGCCTGCCCTGACCTCGTCGACCATCGAGCCGAGCAAGCCGACAGCGTCCTTCGGACCCACCACACCCGACGGAACGGTAAAGTCCCCTTCGAACAGGACTTTTCTCGTCCTGCCTGCCTCGGACACAGAAACGCGAACGGCCGAGTCACCAGCAGCAAACCCGTGAACAGCCATAACGCCGTACGCCAGCAGCAGGTCACGCAGACAGCACACCAACGCATCAGCAGTCTCGTCGTCACGCCCCCAAGCCCAGCGAGCGACAGCCGAAGAGGCGATCACAGAGTTCCCTCCGGCGTGAACCTGCCGCCACGGGGAATGAAGAACATCCCGTCCGGAGTGCGGATGACGAACTGCACGTTCTTACCCTCGTAGCCTTTCTCAAGCCGACCGAGCTGTGTCTCCATGTCGAGCTTGGAAGCCTTGGTGTCCACAACGAATGTCTGGATATCGGCTTGGGAATCGGTGAGCTGGCCGATCTTCTTGAAGATGTTACGCACCACCTTACCGGCCTCAGCAGGGGAATCCGCTCCCGTCATGTCCTTGAACTGCCATCCGTGGACTGTGCCGTCCGCTTCCCGGGCGACCAGGTCAAGGTCCGTCTTCGGCCCTGTCAGGACTCCGGGTTTGATCTCGTGGCCCCCCTGTTTCAATTCGAATGAGATGTCCGTGAGTCCGGCCTCATGGAGCCGGTTCGCAAGTCGAATCTGTTCCAGGCATCCGGAGAGTTCACTCGGCCGCGACATATTGGAAACCACGTCGGAGAAACCAGATGCCTCCCGGAACCGGCCGGAAGCGATAGTGTCGGCGATCTCCCTGCCCGCAGGACTGTCACCAAGGGTGCTGAGAATCGCCTCCACGTCACCCGGTTTGACCTTCGTGCCACGAATCTGTTCGCGGACCAGCTGTTCGAGTTCACTGCCCCGCTCAAGCGGCCCCGTCTCCTCCGTCGGCCTCTGCCAGCCACCGGGATCATCGATGTTACCCGCGCCAAAATCATCGGCGCCTGCTGCCACGGGGCTGTCACCGGCTCCCGCTGCACGCACTCCTCCGGCTCTGGTCACGTCTCCGGCATGACTACCTGATGCCCCCTCATGAATGCCGGGATCGGCGCCATCATGGACGGCACCACCTGTCTCCTGGGCGCCACGGCCGTCCCCGACAACATCACTGCGACCAGTCGGCGGCTCATGGCTGGCGGAGGGCCCAGCACCGTGCTCGTGAGCCGTTCCGCCGGGGAGGTGGTCGGCGGTACCGCCGGGGAGGTGGCTGCCCGCGCCGCTGCCGGGCAGGTCGGCGCCGGCGTGGACGGCCGGGATGTCGCC
>NZ_JBIVJP010000025.1:0-11301 GCF_044750285.1 Streptomyces sp. NPDC088812
TGATCGAGATCCGCAAGCAGAACCCCGCCTTCGGACTCGGCTCCTACACCGAACTGGCCTCCACCAACCCCGCCGTCCTCGCCTTCCTCCGCGAGGCCCCCTCGTCGGAGGACGGCGGGGACGACCTGGTCCTGTGCGTCCACAACTTCTCGCGCTTCGCCCAGCCCACCGAGCTGGACCTGCGCCGCTTCGACGGCCGCCACCCCGTGGAGCTGTTCGGCGGGGTCCGCTTCCCCGCCATCGGCGAACTGCCGTACCTGCTGACCCTCGCAGGGCACGGTTTCTACTGGTTCCGGCTCGTCCGAGCCGCATCCCGCGTCGGCCGGCGCCTGTGAGCGTGCGCCGCGGAAAGGACGCGTCACCATGCCGAAGACCGCATCTCTGAACCACGGCAGTGCCGTGGGCGTCCGCTCCGGCGGAACGCTCGGGAACCTGCTGCGCGAGTGGCTGCCCCGGCAGCGCTGGTTCGCGGGCAAGGACCGGCCCCTGAACGATCTGCGTCTGCTGTCGATGACGGAGCTGTATCCGGGCTGTCTGCACCTGCTGGTGCAGACCGGCCAGTCCGGCGTGCCCTCGCCGGGCGGCACTCCGCCGCCCGGCGACTGCTACCAGCTGCTCCTCGGTCTCCAGCGGCACCTGTCGCCGCGTCTGGGCCGGGCCCTGATCGGCAAGGTGGAGGAAGGGCCGCTGGCCGGTCTGACGGTGCACGACGCCCTCCAGGACCCCCGCTCGGCGCACCTGTTGCTGGAGCGCATGCGGCACCCCGGTCCGCTGGGTCCGCTGACCTTCGAGTCCGACCCGTCGGTGCCGGTGCCGGCCGGTCTGGCGCCGCGGCTGCTGGAGGCGGAGCAGTCGAACACCTCGGTGGTGTACGGCGACGCGTTCATCCTCAAGGTGTTCCGGCGCATCCAGCCCGGGATCAACCCCGACCTGGAGGTGCCGGTCGCCCTCAAGGGGCAGAACTGCGGCCGGGTGCCGGCGCCGGTGGCCTGGTTCGGGACGACGGACCCGCAGGAGGCGACGCTGGGCGTGCTCCAGCCGTTCCTGCCCGACGCCTCCGACGGCTGGACGCTGGCGCTGGACTCCCTCGCCCACGGCGACTCCTTCACGGCGGAGGCCGAGGCGCTGGGCCGGGCCACGGCCGAGGTGCACCTCGCCCTGGCCGCGGCCTTCCCGTCCGGTCCGCGCGCCGACAACGTCCGGACGGCGGCGGCGATGACCGAGCGGCTGGAGGCCGCGGCCCACCACGTGGCGGCGCTGCGCCCGTACGTCCCGGGTCTCATCACCGCCTTCGACGCACTCGCCGTCTGCGATCCGGGTCCGTCCGCCCAGCGCATCCACGGCGACCTGCACCTGGGGCAGGTGCTGCGCACGGGACGGGAGTGGTTCGTCATCGACTTCGAGGGCGAGCCCTCCCGTCCGCTGGCCGAACGGCGCAGCGCGCACTCCCCGGTGCGGGACATCGCGGGCATGCTGCGGTCCTTCGACTACGCGGCCCGCCAGCGCCGGCCCTGGCGTCCGGAGTGGGCACTGCGCTGCCGGGAGGCCTTCTGCGCCGGCTACGCGGCCCGGGCCGGCTGGGACCCCCGCAAGAAGCACGCCCTGCTGCGTGCCTACGAAACCGACCGGGCCGTGTACGAGGTGCTGTACGAGGCCCGGCACCGTCCCGACTGGCTACCCGTACCGATGGCGGCGATCGAACGTCTCGCCGTCCGAGGAGGCTGACCCCATGGCTCTGCGCGACACCTCTCGGCCCGAGTCGGGCGGCCCCCGCCCGCGCCGCGGCCGGCCGGGCGGCCCCCGCCCGGCCACCGCGCCCCCGCTCGACGCGACCGACCGGGGGCGCCTGCTGGCGGGCGCCCACCACGATCCGCACGCCCTGCTGGGCGCGCACCCGGTGCCGGGCGGGATCGCCTTCCGGGCGCTGCGGCCCTTCGCCCGCTCGGTGGCCGTCGTGGTGGACGGCGTGCGGACCCCGCTCGTGTCGGAGGGCGAGGGCCTCTTCTCGGTCGTCCTGCCGCTCGACGCGATCCCCGCGTACACACTGCTGGTGGCGTACGAGGGGGCCGAGCAGGAGGTGCACGACCCGTACCGTTTCCTGCCCGCCCTGGGCGAGTTCGATCTGCATCTCATCCGTGAGGGGCGGCACGAGCAGCTGTGGAAGGCGCTCGGCGCGGAGCCGATGATCCACGAGGGGGTGGCCGGCACCCGCTTCACGGTGTGGGCGCCCAACGCCCAGGGCGTGCGGATCGCCGCGGACTTCACCTACTGGGACGGCACCGCCTTCCCGATGCGCTCGCTGGGCGCGTCCGGGGTGTGGGAGCTGTTCCTGCCGGGGGTCGGCGAGGGCACCCGGTACAAGTTCGAGATCCACTCCCGCCACGGCCACCGGTTCCTCAAGGCCGACCCGATGGCGCGGTGTGCCGAGGTCCCGCCGGACACGGCGTCGATCGTGCACGCCTCGCACCACGCGTGGGGCGACGCGGAGTGGATGGCGCACCGGGGCGACGTCCCCGTGCACGTGGCGCCGTTCTCGGTGTACGAGGTGCATCTGCCGTCCTGGCGGCCGGGGCTGACGTACCGTCAGTTGGCCGAGGAGCTCCCGGCGTACGTGAACGACCTCGGTTTCACCCATGTGGAGTTCATGCCGGTCGCCCAGCACCCCTTCGCGGGCTCCTGGGGTTACCAGATCACCGGTTTCTACGCCCCGGCCTCGCGGCTCGGCACCCCGGACGACTTCAAGCACCTGGTGGACGCCCTGCACCGGGCCGGGATCGGCGTGATCATGGACTGGGTGCCGGCGCACTTCCCCAAGGACGACTGGGCGCTGGCGCGGTTCGACGGGGAGCCGCTGTACGAGCCCGGGAACTCCCAGCGGGCCGAGCACCCCGACTGGGGGACGCTGGAGTTCGACCTCGGGCGCACCGAGGTGCGCAACTTCCTGGTGGCGAACGCCGTGTACTGGTGCGAGGAGTTCCACATCGACGGGCTGCGCGTCGACGCCGTCGCCTCGATGCTCTACCTCGACTACTCGCGGGACTCGGGGCAGTGGACGCCGAACGTGTACGGCGGCCGTGAGGACCTGGACGCGGTGGCCTTCCTCCAGGAGATGAACGCCACCGTGTACCGGCGCAGTCCGGGTGTGGTGACGATCGCGGAGGAGTCGACGGCCTGGGGCGGGGTGACCCGGCCGACCGACAGCGGCGGTCTGGGGTTCGGGCTGAAGTGGAACATGGGCTGGATGCACGACTCGCTGGAGTACATCGCCAAGGAGCCGGTGCACCGCAAGTACCACCACCACGAGATGACGTTCTCGATGATCTACGCCTACAGCGAGAACTACGTCCTGCCGATCTCCCACGACGAGGTCGTCCACGGCAAGCAGGCGCTGGTGTCGAAGATGCCGGGCGACTGGTGGCAGCGGCGGGCCAACCACCGTGCCTACCTGGGCTTCATGTGGGCCCATCCGGGCAAGCAGCTGCTGTTCATGGGGCAGGAGTTCGCCCAGGGCGGGGAGTGGTCCGAGGCCGACGGCCCCGAATGGTGGCTGCTGGATCCCGGCTACTGCGCGGAGGGCGACCACCGGGGGGTGCGGGACCTGGTCCGCGACCTCAACGCCCGCTACCGGTCGACCCCGGCCCTGTGGCAGCGGGACACCGACCCGGCCGGCTTCCGGTGGGTGTTGTGCGACGCGGCCGACGACAACGTCTTCGCCTTCCTGCGGTACGACGCCGACGGGCGTCCCCTGCTGTCGGTGAGCAACTTCTCCCCGGTCGTCCGCCACGACTACCGGCTCGCCGTGCCCGACGACGTACCCGTCTGGTACGAGGCGCTCAACACCGACGCCGCCCGCTACGGCGGCGGCGACGTCACCCACGCCGACGGCATCAAGCCGGAGAACGGGGAGATCGCGGTCACACTGCCGCCGCTGGCCACGGTCTGGTGGACGCCGACGTCCGTGTGAACGGACACCGACGGGGCAGTCGGGTGCGTACCACCTGCCAGAGAAAGGCCGCATACCGTGCGCACCGTCGGAGTGGAGGAGGAACTCCTCCTGGTCGACCCGGAAACCGGGGAGCCTCAGGCCCTGTCCGCAGCCGTACTCGCCCGCGCCACGCGGGACGCGGCCGAGCCGGACGTGTTCGAGAAGGAACTGCACAACCAGATGCTCGAGTTCGCCACCCATCCCCGGTCGGGGATGGACGAACTCGGCGAGGAGATCGTCCGCATCCGCGGGGAGGCGGCCCGGCACGCCGGGGAGATCGGGTGCACGGTGGCGGCGCTCGCCACCTCCCCGCTGCCGGTGCGCCCCTCCGTGAGCATGAACCGGCGCTACCAGTGGATGGCGGAGCAGTACGGCATCGCCACCCAGGAGCAGTTGGTGTGCGGCTGCCACGTCCATGTGTCGGTCGGATCGGACGACGAGGGCGTCGCGGTCGTCGACCGGATCCGGCCCTGGCTGTCGGTGCTGTCGGCGCTGAGCGGCAACTCCCCTTTCTGGCAGGGGAAGGAGTCGGGGTACAGCAGCTATCGCAGCCGGGTGTGGCAGCGCTGGCCGTCGGCCGGTCCGACCGAGCTGTTCGGGTCGGCGGAGCGCTACCACCGGCGGGTCGCGGACATGGTGGAGACGGGCACGATCCTCGACGAGGGCATGGTCTACTTCGACGCCCGGCTGTCCGCGCGCTACCCGACGGTGGAGATCAGGGTCTCGGACGTCTGTCTGCACGCGGACACCGCCGTGCTGATGGCGACGCTGGCGCGCGGGCTCGTCGAGACGGCCGCCCGGGAGTGGAAGGCCGGTGAGGATCCGGTGGACCACAGTGTGAGCCTGCTGCGGCTGGCCGGCTGGCGGGCCGCGCGCTCCGGGCTGACCGACGACCTGCTGCACCCCGCGACCATGCGGCGCGCGCCGGCCGAGGCGGTGGTGCGGGCGCTGCTGGAGCACGTCGGGGAGGCGCTGGACGACGCCGGTGACCTGGAGCGGGCCCGCGCCGGCTGCGCGCGGTTGCTGCGCGACGGCAACGGGGCCCGCGTCCAGCGCGAGGTGTGGGAGCGCACCGGCAGTCTGCGCGAGGTCGTCACCACGTGCGTCCGCCACACCCAGGGCTAGGGCGCTTGCGACGGGTCTCCGTGGACGCCGCGGAGACCCGTCGCAAGCGCCCTCCGTCCGGTCCTCCCGCTCAGAGCATCAGGACCAGCGCGTACGCCAGGAAGAAGGCCGCGACCAGCACGGCGAGGACGATGATCAGGGTGAGCGGGCCCTTGGCCCAGCCCTTGGGGGGATTGTGCGTCTCCCGGGGTCCGGCCTCGGGCATGCTGCTCTCCGCGGGCGGGGTCTCGCCCGGGGGAACACCTCCGCCCGGTTCCAGGCCGGTGCTGCGTTCCGGTTCGGGGTCGGGGTTGATGTGCGTCATGCCCTCCGAGTCCCCCGGACCCGCCTAGATCATCAGCCGTGCACCGATTCTCCGTTCCCGGCCACAAGCGGTCGCTCCTCGGCTACATTCGACCACCGTCGATAACAGTCCTCAACGGCGGAGTCACACCCCGTACACGTCAGGAGCAGCGCATGCGCGACGTCGCCCTCGCTCCCCCAGCCGCCCCGCCCCTGACCGGAGGGCTCGCCGACAGCGTCTTCGAGACAGCCGCCCGCACTCCCACGCTCCCCGTGCTCGCCCGCCGTGCCGCGGACTCCGACGGCTGGGAGGAGGTGACGGCGATCGAGCTGCGCGACGAGGTGGTCGAGGCCGCCAAGGGGTTCGTGGCGTCCGGGATCTCGCCGGGCCACCGCGTGGCCATCATGGCGCGGACCCGGTACGAGTGGTCGGTGCTCAGCCATGCGCTGTGGGCCGTGGGCGCCGAGGTGGTGCCCGTGTACCCCACCTCCTCGCGCGACCAGGTCGAGTGGATCCTGCGGGACTCGGCCTGTGTGGGCGTGGTCGTCGAGGACGAGCAGAGCGTGATGACGGTGGGCTCGGTGTGCGCGACCCTGCCCGCGCTGCGGCACGTCTGGCAGCTGGACAGCGGCGCGCTCGAGGAGCTGGCCCGGCTCGGTGAGACGGTCCCGGTCACCACCGTGGACTCGCTGCGCCGGATCGTGCTGCCCGACGCGACGGCGGTGATCGCCTACACCTCCGGCACCTCTGGCCGCCCGCTGGGCTGCGCGCTGAGCCACCGCGGCCTCGCCGCCCCCTGCGACACCCTGCTGGCCGGCTGGGGCCGGACGGCGGCGGCGCCGGGGCAGCGGCCGTCCGTCCTCGCGTTCCTGCCGTTCTCCCATGTGTACGGCCTGATGATCCAGGGCCTGTGTGTCCGCGGCGGCATCCTGATGGGCCATGAACCGGACCTCGGCGCGGCCGCGCTCACGGAGGCGCTGCGCACCTTCCGGCCGACGTATCTGTACGCGGTGCCCTCGGTGTTCGAGAAGATCTACAAGAATTTCCTGTGCACGGCCCAGCAGGAGGGCCGCGGCGCGCTGTTCGAGCGGGCGGCGGAGACGGCACGGCACTTCGCGGTCGCCGTCGAACGCCAGCGGCTGGGCCGCGGCTCGGGGCCCGGGTTCGACCTGCGGATCCAGCACGCCCTGTTCGAGCGGACCGTGTACCGAAGACTCCGCGCCGCCCTCGGCGGCCGGGTGCACCGCGCCACCTCGGGCGGCTCACCCCTGCACCGCGACCTGTCCTTGTTCTACGCGGGTATCGGCATCTACGTCCACGACGGCTACGGCCTGACGGAGACCAGCGGCGGGATCACGATGCAGCCGCTGGGCCGGGAGAAGACCGGGACGGTCGGGCAGGCGCTGCCGGGCACCGAGATACGGGTGGCGGACGACGGGGAGATCCTGGTGCGCGGCCCGTCGCTGTTCCAGGGCTACGTCAACGACGGCGACGCCACCCGGGCGGCGCTGCGGGACGGCTGGCTGGGCACCGGGGACCTCGGTTTCCTGGACTCCGACGGCTACCTCACCATCACCGGCCGCAAGAAGGACGTCATCATCACCAGCAGCGGCAAGAGCGTGGCGCCGACGGCGCTGGAGCAGCGGCTGCGGATGCATCCGCTCGTCCACCAGGCGGTGGTGGTGGGCGACAACCGGCCCTGTGTGGGCGCGTTGATCACCCTGGATCCGGACTTCCTGGCGCACTGGCGCGCGGGGCTGTCCCTCCAGGGCGACACGCCGAGCCGGGAGGCCCGCGAGGAGAACGCCCTCAGGGACGAGATCGGCCGGGCGGTGGCGGCGGCCAACAGTGCCGTGTCCCGCTCGGAGTCCATCCGTGTCTTCCGGGTGCTGCCGGAGCCGTTCGACCCGGCCAACGGGCTGCTGACCCCGTCGATGAAGCTGCGCCGCGACTCGATCGTCGAGCACTACGCGGCCGAGATCGAGACCATGTACCAGGCGCGGGCGCGGCTGCCCCGGCAGAGCGCTCCGGAGGAGGTGCTGAGCTGGGACGACGCGGACGACGTGTTCCGGTGAGCCGGTGCGGGGGGCGGGCGGGGGGTGCCCCCGGCCTCGGCCCCGTCCGTGTCACCGGGGCCCGGCCAGGGCCTCTCCCGGCCCCCGAGCGGTGCGCACGCCGCGTGTCCGCAGGGTCACCGTACGTGGTCCGGTGCACGACGGCCGGTGCGGACGCGTAGCCTGCGGCGCCCCGGGAACCCTGGAGAGTGGCGACGTGAGAGAGCCGCACGAGAAAGGACGACGGTCCCGCCGGTAGGGGCCGCAACTACGACATGGCAACCGAGCCCCGTGGTAACGACGCACTGGCCTCCTGGGCGGTCCCGAGCCGCACCGCCCGGTTCCCGGGCGAACCGCAGGACGTGACGGGTGCACGCCTGGCCGCGGAGGCGTTCCTCCGTGACCTGTCCCGGGCGACCCCGCCCTCGGCACCGGAGTGCTGGCACGACATCGTGCTGATCGTCACGGAGTTGGCCTCGAACGCGGTCCAGTATGCCCCGGGCCCCTTCGACCTGCATCTGCGCCCGACCTTCGACGGGGTGCACGTCACGCTGCACGACACCAGCACCACCGCGCCCGCGCCACGTCCGTTCCATCCCGACAGCGGGGGCGGCGGCATCGGCTGGCATCTGGTCCACACGCTCTGCAGCCAGGTCAGCGTGGTCATCGGCGTCGACGGGAAGGACGTGCACGTCTTCCTGCCCTGGTGACCGCCCTCTCCCGGGCGGGAGGGCGCCGAGTCAGGGCGTGCCGTCGGGGCCCGGGGGGCCGACGGCCCGGACCGGCACGAAGACGCTGATCGTCTTCCCGCCGGACGGCCGTGGGCCGATGGCGATGTCCCGGGCCAGTTCGACGATCAGCGGCCAGCCGTAGCCGTTGATCCGGTGTCCCCCGGGCGGTGCGCCGGCTCCGTACGTCATGGAGGGGGCGCCGTCGCTGTGGTCGTGCACCGCCACCCGGACGCCGCCGTGCACGGGGGTCACCTCGAAACCGGCCAGGCCGCCGCCGTGCCGGATCGCGTTGGTGACCATCTCGGACACGACCAGCAGCAGGTCGATCACGTCCTCCTGCCGCGCCGGTCCCGCGGCGGCGCTCCAGTGGGCGTCGACCACCGCGCGCGCGTGGTCCCGCGCGGTCGCGGCGGTCGTCACCGGGACGAGCACCGGCTCCGTGGGCGCGAGTTCGTCCCCTCTCACGGCTCGGTCACTGTCCCCGGCGGCCGGAGCGCCGGGTCTGCGGCTCGTGGGTCATCGACACCCCGTTCCTCGGTCACGGCACACGACGGCCGGTGGGTGGTGGGCACTTGAGCATACGGCGGGCGCCCGCGGCCCGCTGTGCTTCCCCCGGCGGTCAGGCCGTCGTGCTGCCGCGCCGGATCAGCTGGAGATAGTGGTCGCCCACGGCCGTCAGGTACGCGGGGTCCATCGTCTCGCTGTCCGTGCGGAACCGGGGGGCCTCCTTCACCTCGTCCCCGGTGCAGGCCAGCGTCACGGTGCGGCTCTCCACCTCGACCGCCCTGACGACGCCCACCGGTACGACCGCGCTCCTGCCGAAGAGCCAGACCCCCGTGTCGACGACCAGGTGCCACATCCCGTGGTGGCCGTCCTCGCGTTCGACGTGGCCTATGGTGCCGTCGGACGCCACCACCCCGTAGCCCGTCAGATCCTGCCCCTCGGTGTGCCCGCTGTCCGTCGGGTAGGACCAGATCCTGTCGATGGTCACGCCGCTCCCTTCTCCCGTCTCCGTTCACGCAGCGGATACCCGCCCGCCGCGGCCGCATTCGGGGCGTGCGGCCGCCGTCCGCGGCAGGCGGTGTCCGGACACCGGGACCGGCGCGTCCGGCGGGGCAGGCAGGGGGAACTCGGGGCATGGCGGCGGGAAGCGGGGGCAGACGCGGTGCCACCGACCGGCGACGATCTTGGACATGTCCGGGCGGGCCCCGACGAACGGAGTGAGCGGCATGGATGCCGTGACGGCACAGGCACCGACGGCCACGGCGGCACAGCCGGTCATGGACGACCCGCGCGCGGGGGCCGCGCTCGTCGGCGTGCCCGCGCAGGTCGGTCCCCGGGACGCGCGGGAGCTGTCGCGCCGCTTCTTCGAACGGCTGGCGGTCCTGGAGGAGGGCTCGCCGGGCCACCAGTACGTGCGCAACACGCTGATCGAGATGCACCTGTCGCTCGTGCGGTACGCGGCGTCCCGGTTCCGCGGCCGGGCCGGCGACGCGATGGAGGACGTCGTACAGGTCGGCACGATCGGGCTGATCAAGGCGATCGACCGGTTCGAGCTGTCCCGGGAGGTCGAGTTCTCCTCGTTCGCCGTCCCGTACATCGTCGGTGAGATCAAGCGGTTCTTCCGGGACACCGGCTGGGCCGTGCACGTGCCGCGGCGGCTCCAGGAGGCGCGGGGGGAACTGGTCCGGGCGACCGAGGAGTTGCAGACGCGTCTCGGCCGGGTGCCCGGTACGCGTGAGCTGGCGCGGCTGATGGCGTTGTCCGAGAAGGAGGTCGTCGAGGCGCGCAAGGCCGCCAACTGCCGCACCTCCGCCTCGCTCGACGCGGCCCTCGCGGCCGACGGCGGCAGCGACGGCGAGTCGGTCCGGGCCGACTTCATCGGCGTGGAGGAACCTGCGCTCGCGCGCGTGGAGGACGTCCACTCCCTGGCGCCCCTGGTCGCGGCACTGGACCCGAGGGAGCGGCGGATCCTCCACCTGCGGTTCGTCGAGGAGCGGACGCAGGCCGAGATCGGCAGGGAGCTCGGGATCTCCCAGATGCACGTCTCACGGCTCATCAGCCGTGTGGTGGGCCGGCTGCGGGCCGGACTGCTCGGCCCCGACGCCGGCTGAACCCGGCGTTCCACTGAGGGGAAAACCCTTTCGGCTACCCCGTTTTCCGCCGTCCATGCAGGCGCGCGACCCGTGATGTCACGGACCGCTCGGGACGGCCCGACACTTTGTTCCGTCACGGGCTCGTGGGATAGCCTGCGGCGGATTTCTCTCATCACGCACATCCGTGAACTGCGGGAATTCGTACACCAACATGCGGCGCCGTCCACCGGGGCGGCGTGGTTCCGAGCTCCCGTACCGCGGGGGCTCCCTGGGGAGCGGAACGAGGATACGCATGACCAGCAACGCTGCCGAGGTCACCGACACGGTCCCGGGCGACCAGGAGCTCAGAAGGCTCCTCGCCGGGCTCACCGCCGTGCGCGACGGCGACTTCGGTACCCGGCTGCCCGTCGACGGCGACGGGCTCATGGGCGACATCGCGACCGTCTTCAACGGCATGGTCGACCAGTTGTCCGTGTTCACCTCCGAGGTCACGCGGGTGGCCCGGGAGGTGGGCACCGAGGGCACCCTCGGCGGGCAGGCGGAGGTGCCGGGGGTCTCGGGCACCTGGGCCGACCTGACGGACTCCGTCAACGCCATGGCGGGCAACCTGACGACACAGGTCCGCGACATCGCGCAGGTGGCGACCGCGGTCGCCAAGGGCGACCTGTCACAGAAGATCGACGTGCCGGCGCGCGGGGAGATCCTCCAGCTGAAGGAGACCGTCAACACGATGGTCGACCAGCTGTCGGCGTTCGCCGACGAGGTCACCCGCGTCGCCCGCGAGGTCGGCACCGAAGGACGTCTCGGCGGCCAGGCGCAGGTGCCCGGCGTGGCCGGCGTGTGGCGGGACCTCACGGATTCGGTCAACTTCATGGCCGGAAACCTCACCGCGCAGGTCCGCAACGTCGCCCAGGTGACGACGGCGGTCGCCAAGGGCGATCTGTCACAGAAGATCACCGTGGACGCCCGCGGCGAGATCCTCGAACTGAAGAACACCATCAACACGATGGTCGACCAGCTCTCCGCC